>NZ_JALEXO010000330.1 GCF_022780145.1 Intestinibacter sp. | reverse complement strand
GTAAAAGCGGTTACTGGAGCAGAAGTAGGATTTGCAGGACCAATAGGAATAAAGGCTGACTACTTATTTATAGATCAAGAAGTTGTAGACCAAAGAAATGTTATAATAGGAGCTAATAAAACTAACTACCATATACAAAATGCTAACTTCGGAAGAGATTTCGATGGTGTAGTAGGTGACTTCAGAAATGTTCAAGAAGGAGATAAATGTCCAAAATGTGGTGCACCACTTGAAATAATGAGAGGTGTTGAAGTTGGTCATATATTCAAATTAGGAACTAAATATTCTGAAGCAATGGGAGCTACTTTCCTAGATAAAAACGGTAAATCTCAACCAATCATAATGGGATGCTATGGAATAGGTGTTGAAAGAACTGTTGCAGCAGTAATAGAACAACATCACGATGAAAATGGTATAATATGGCCATTAGCAATCGCTCCATATCATGTAGTAGTTGTTCCAGTTAACGTTAAGAAAGCAGAACATCTTGAAAATGCTGAAAAAATCTATGAGGAATTACAAGCAGCAGGTGTAGAAGTTTTACTAGACGACAGAAATGAAAGAGCTGGATTTAAATTCAAGGATTCTGATTTATTAGGTATACCAATGAGGATTACAGTTGGTAAAGATATAGTTGATGGAAAAGTTGAATTCAAATTAAGAAGTGAAGCTGACAAAGAAATAATAGCTGTTGAAGATGTATTAGACAGAGTAAAAGCTGAATTTGTAAAAAACAACGTAAAATTAGGATAGAAGAATTTGTAAATTACAATATAGGAGAATATATTGTATAATAGAACATTATTAACCAAATATAGGAGGTAAAAAATGAGTGAAGTAAGAGTAAGATTTGCTCCAAGTCCAACAGGATTTGTTCATATAGGTAGTTTAAGAACAGCATTATACAACTATCTATTTGCTAAAAAAATGGGCGGAAAATATATATTAAGAATAGAAGATACAGATAGAACTAGATTAGTAGATGGTGCTATAGAAAATATGCTAAATGCTATGAAATGGGCTGGCGTTAACCATGATGAAGGTGTTATGCTAGACGAAAATGGAAACATAGTTCAAAAAGGTGAATATGGACCATATATCCAATCAGAAAGATTAGACATATATAAAAAATACATCCAAGAATTATTAGACACTGGAAAAGCATACTACTGCTTCTGTACAAAAGAAAGATTAGACGAAGTAAGAGAAAAACAAAAAGCAGCTGGTGAAACTCCAAGATACGATGGCCACTGTAGAGATTTAACTAAAGAAGAAGTAGAAGCTAAAATAGCAGCTGGTGAACCATATGTAATAAGATTAAAATTACCAGAAAACCACGTAATAAAATTCACTGACTTAGTTAGAGGAGAAACTGAATTCAATACTAACGATTTAGACGATCAAGTATTAATAAAAACTGACGGTTTCCCAACTTACCACTTTGCAGTTGTAGTTGACGACCACCTAATGAAAATAACTCACGTAATAAGAGGGGAAGAATGGGTTTCTTCAACTCCAAAACACGTGTATTTATACGAAGCATTTGGATGGGAAGCTCCAAAATTCGTTCACTTACCAAACATACTTAACAAAGAAAAGAAAAAATTAAGTAAGAGACAAGGTGACGTTGCAGTAGAAGATTTCAAGAAAAAGGGATACTTACCAGAAGGGCTAGTTAACTACATAGCATTAGTTGGTTGGTCTCCAGAAGAAAACAAAGAAATATTCTCTATGGAAGAATTAGAACAAGCCTTCTCTATAGAAAGAGTTTCTAAGAGTGGTGGAGTATTTGACACAGAAAAATTAAACTGGGTTAATCAACACTACATGAAAGACGGAGATGATGATGTATTAACTAAATTAGCTATACCATTCATCGTTGAAGCTGGATATGTAACAGCAGAAGAAGCTGAAGAAAAATACGACTTCTTAAAATCAATAGTATCAGTATTAAAAGAAAAATTACACTATGTAAAAGAAATAACTGATCATATATCAATATTCTTTGGAGATACAGTTACTGTAGAAACTGAAGAAGGTGCAGAATTCTTAAAGATGGAACATATACCTACTTTAGTAAATGCTTTAGAAGAAAAAATAGCTGCAGTAGATGTTTTAGATGAAGAAGCTGTAAAAGCTATATTAAAATCTATCCAAAAAGAATACAAAATAAAAGGTAAAAACCTATATATGGGAGCTAGAATACCTCTAACAGGACAAATGCACGGTGCTGATTTAGGACAAATAATGGCTATCTTAGGTAAAGACCTTTGCTTAAAGAGATTAGCATATGCTAAGGAAAATTTAATATAATTTTTTAGCGAATAAGTAGAGTGAAAATAATTTAATATATCATTTAAGGAGATGACACAAGTGCTGTCATCTCCTTTTTACATTTGTGAGGGGGAGTTTTTATGCATTCTATGGAAGATACGTTTAGAGAAAGTATTCAAAAATTTATAAAATCAAAATTTAAAAAAGAACAAGGGATTGAAATAAATGACAATACACAAAGTAACATTATTTTTAAAAATAAAAAGTTGAAGCTAAAAGATTTAAAAAAGGTGTTTGAAAACATAGATCACCAAAATTTAGATAAAAAAATAATGCAATTAAAACCTAATGAAATAAGGGAGGATATAATACAATCTATTTTAAATAAAAATAATAAGGATGCAGCCCATGAGGTTTATTCTAAATATATAGATTATATGAATGCGAATTATTTTAAAGGTGAGTCTAAAGGGTTACAAATAGAAGAATTACCATCATATTATTCTGAATTAGAAAGAAGATTGTTAATTGCTAAGAAAATGCATGAGGAATTCAATATAGAAGATGTAGCTAAAGAGTTTTTGGTTAGTGAGAGAACTATTAAAAAGGACTTATCAGCTTTACAAAATGGAGAGATTGAGGTTTTAAATCAAAAGTTGCAAGTTGAATATCAAAAAGATGGAGAACATATACAACTTAAGTCAAAAGCACACCCCTTGTTTTTAGTTGAAAACTTAACACAAGTTATAGCTATATTAAATGGTTTATCTTATGCTAGAAGAGATTACGGATATCATGAATACGCTAAAGAAACTGCAGTATCTATTTGGATGCAATTATCT
>NZ_JALEXO010000329.1 GCF_022780145.1 Intestinibacter sp. | reverse complement strand
CCTAGAATCTTTAGCATATCCTTTAGTGTGTCCTTTAATCTATGTGGTGATTCGTAAAAAATCATAGTTCTTTCTTCTTCTTTTAATTCTTCTAGTCTTTTTCTGCGGATTTTTTTATCTCTATCTAAAAATCCTTCAAATACAAATTTATGTGTATCTAAACCTGAACCAACTAAAGCAACTGCAAAAGCTGTCGCTCCAGGCAATACGTCTATTTCTATATTATGTTCTATAGCTTGCTTTATTAAATCCTCACCAGGGTCTGATATTCCAGGCATACCTGCATCGCTTATTAGGGCTATATTTTCTCCCTCTAGTAATTTATTTATTAAATAATCCCCTTTAGTATCCTTATTATGTTCAAAATAACTTGTTAAAGGCTTTGATATTTCAAAGTGATTTAGAAGCTTTATACTGTGTCTAGTGTCCTCTGCCGCTATTAAATCAACTTCATTTAACACCCTCAAAGTTCTATAAGTTATATCCTCCAAGTTACCTATAGGTGTTGGACATATATATAATTTTCCACTCATATTATTCTCCTATATCTTCATTGGCATATATTTTTCTTATTTCTTCTGTGTAATTTCCATCATCTCCGTATACATATAGAGGATCTAAAATTTTAAGCTCTGGTCTTCCGTCCTTGCTGAACTCAACTAACATTAAGTTAGGAGCTTTTCCTACTCTAGGATGTACGAATTGAATGACCTTTGGTTCTAATCTATATTTTCTTCCCAATTCTATAATATCTACTAATCTAGTAGGTCTGTGTATCATAAAAAACTTACCTCTAGGCATAACAAGTCTTGATGCAGCTCTTATTACATCCTCTAGGTTGCACATTATTTCGTGTCTTGATATAGCCTTTTTGTCATTTGGGTTTTTGATTCCATCAATATGCATATACGGTGGATTTGATGTAGCTACATGGTATCCATGTACCTCTAATTCTTTATCTATAGTTTTTATATCTGCATTTATTATTTCAACTCTGTCCTCTAGGTCGTTTAATTTTACAGATCTCGTTGCCATTTCATATACTTCTTCTTGTATTTCTACACCTATAATTTTGCTAGCTTGACTTTTTCCTGCTATCAAAATAGGTATTATTCCTGTTCCTGTCCCTAAATCAACTACCTTTGCGTTCTTTTTTACCTTTGCAAAGTTAGCTAATAAAACTGCATCTATTCCAAAGCAAAATCCTGTTTTATCTTGTATTAATTTCAAGCCCTTTAGCTGTAAATCATCTATTCTCTCTGTTTCCTTTAAAGCTACCTCCATAAATTCTCCTTTTATTAATCCTCTAATTTTTTTAGTTCCTTCATTGTTTCTGAATCTATATCGTCGTTCTTGCACTTACCGTTACAGCATCCATTTTCGCATTTTTTAGGTACATGAAGAACCTTTACTTCTTCCTTCAAGCAAGTTTTTATTGTTTTGTCGTTAAATTCAATCCTAACTTGTTCTAATAGTGGGTTTATTTCTATTACCTTACCTTTTTGGTTGTCTACTTTAACTATACTTCCTACGACAGGCATTTTATCTATTGCTTCTACATATACATCGTGTTCGTATTTTAAGCAGCAGAATAGACGGCCACATATTCCTGATATTTTTGTAGGATTTAGAGATAGACTTTGGTCTTTTGCCATCTTGATTGATACTGGTTGGAAATCTCCGAGCCAAGAAGAGCAGCATAGCGGTCTTCCGCAAGTTCCAAGCCCTCCTATTGATTTAGCTTCATCTCTTACACCGATTTGTCTAAGTTCTATTCTTGTTTTAAATATTGCAGCTAAATCCTTCACTAATTCTCTAAAGTCTATTCTTCCTTCTGCTGTAAAATAGAATATAAGTTTATTTCTATCAAATGTATATTCACAATCAATTAAGAACATAGTCAAATCATGTTCTTTTATCTTTTGTTGGCAAATTTCGAATGTTTCCTTTGCTCTTTCCTTATTTTCTCTGTAAATTGCTTTATCTTCATCTGTAGCAATTCTTATTATAGGCTTTAAAGGTGAAATTAATTTTTCCTCTTCAATTTCCTTAGGTCCAACTACCACCTTTCCATATTCAAGCCCTCTAGCTGTTTCTACAACAACATCGGTATTTTTTTCTATTTCAAAATCTACTGGATCAAAATAATATATTTTACCAGCGTTTTTAAATCTAACACCAACTATTTTTATCATTTAATCACCTCATATATATTCAAAGTCATAACTTGTATGCTAATATTGAAATTACAATTACTTCTAAGCTTATTTTTTGTCTCTTCTATTATATCAATAATCTTAGAAAGTTGAGAATAAGTAATTTTCTTACTCATATTTTTTATAAATACTAATTTATCTAAATTTATAATCATGCTATTATCGATATTTTCTTTTACCATTATTATGTCTCTGAAATAATTAATCATTAAATCTAAGACGTTTATTATTTGATCTTTATATTTTTCGATACTACTTTGAACCTCCATTATATCTATTAAATTGCCATTTAAGAAGGTTTCAATATACTTTTGGATTTCCTCTCTCATAATATAAAAATCCTCTGATTCAGAAAGCTCTATCGCCTTTTGCATGCTCCCTCTTGAGAAGTTAGCAAGCAACGATGCTCTCTTCTCATCTACACCAGTTTTAACTAAATAATCTGCTATATCCTTGATTGGAATTGGCGTAAATTTTATAATCTCACATCTCGATTTTATCGTATCTAGCAATGACTCCTTATTATTAGTTATAAGGATTATTATAGCATACTTTGGTGGTTCTTCTAACGTTTTAAGCAATGCATTTTGCGCCTCTACTGTCATTTTTTGTGCTTCATCAAATACATATATTTTATATGATTTATATGGCTTTACTAATATATCTGTTTGCATTTTTCTTATTTGAGCTATTTTTATGCTATTTCCATCTGGCTTTATCTCTATATAATCTGGGCTATTAAATAAATTCTCCATTTCCAGTAAAATTCTCGATAATTCTCTCGCTAAAGTATTTTTACCCACACCACTTGGTCCCTCAAACATATATGCATGACTTATCATGTTGGATTTTAAGCTATTTGACAAGTATTTTTTCGCAAATTGTTGGCCTTTTATATTTTCAAAATACATACTATTCCTCCATTTTTTAGAGAATCGATAAATCTATCTATTTAAAATTTTAGCTTCTACTATACTATATATTTCCTCATGTATATCATCAATTGTTCTCATATTATCATCTTTTATACAATTTATTCTCTGCCAGTCATATTTTTTTGCTATATAAAGCGAATTTTCATATGATTTTTTTAAATAATCAAAATCACTTTCATGTATATCCTTTTCGCTTTCTCCTGTTATTTTGTTATTTCTGTCCTTCATAAGCTTTTGGCTCATTTCAACTGGAACATCTAAGAATATCACACAGTCTGGCTTAGGTATTTTATATAGGTTAAATTCTAAATCATTTAGCCATTCTAAATATTTATCTCTTTCTTCTACTTCCATCTTTGATGCTTGGTGAATCATATTTGAAGTAGTATATCTATCACATATTATTATTCCACCGTTGTTGTAGAATTCTTCCCATTCTGTTTTAAATGATGCATATCTGTCTACCGCAAAAAATGTTGAGCAAACATATGGGTCTACATCTTCAGCGTGCTTTCCGAAATCACCTCTTAAATACATCTTAACTAATGCTGAAGATTCTGAATCGTAATTTGGAAATTCTACTTTTTTTATGTTGTAGTTGTTTTGCTCTAATCTATCGTATAGCTTTTTTGTCTGTGTAGCCTTACCGCTTCCATCAGAGCCTTCTATAATTATTAACTTTCCTTTCATATATAATTCCTCCATCTATATACTATCTATTAAGATTTTCAATTCTTATTTTTACTAGTCTTATTATAATATAGTATAGACATTATTCAAATAAAGTTATCCAATCCTTTAAAGAAAAAAGAACCTTTTAAGGTCCTTAATTTATATACTTATTCAATATTTTATTCAAAAATATAGAGTTTAAATATGCCACCATACCATAAGAAATAGCTGTATTAAAAAATATTATCTGTCCCCAATAATTAGGAAATAAAAGCAAACTACCTATTGGAAGCAAACTTATAATCAACATCACTATTGTATATGGCAAATTTTGAACTGAAATCAAAATAGCATTTACCAAAGTATTTTTTACACTATTCTCAAATTTAGATATAAGTGGGAATACGTAAATTATTACAAAACCAAGTACTATACTCACTAAAGTAAGTACAAATTTAAGAACAGTACATATCATATTATTTGACAGCAAACTACATATATAGAAATCAACTGATATAAATACTCCTACCAAAAATAATATAATCCAAACTATCGTACTCTGTTTAAAATTTTCTTTGAATTTCTTAAAAAACTCCCTAAATATATAAGGCTCTCTATCATCAAATATGCTCATAGCCACAGAATATGTAGCTGTCATCGACGCACCTATTGTGACAATAGGTATACAACAAATTATAAATAAAAAATTTAAAATAACTATATTAGCTATACCTTCTAAAGCCTGAAAAAACTTATTATCATAATCAAAAATTTTACCCATAAAAACCTTCCACTTTCATAAAATATTAATAAAACTGCTATATTTATAATTATAGCAGTTTTATTTTATTATTATTAGTTTGTTATTACTAAACCTGTTTCTTTATCAAAAATATGAACTTTGTCCATATCCATTACAAATTTAGCTGTTTCTCCTGGCTTAGCTATAATGTCTGCATCAACTCTAGCAGTCATTGGGAATCCTTCTAAATCAAAGTATAGATAAGTTTCTGCTCCAAGTGGTTCACAAACATTTACTTTTGCGCTTATTTCAGAACCAGCTTTGTTGCATTTTGATGATTTAGGATCATATAGATTTTCTGGTCTTATTCCCATACTAACAACCTTACCAACATATCCGCCATCTATTAATGCTTTAGCTCTTTCTTGTGATACTTCAAATTCGTATTCTCCTAATTTTAAAGTAACTTTTTCACCAGTTTGACAAACTTTAACATCCATAAAGTTCATTTGTGGAGATCCTATGAATCCAGCAACAAATAGATTTTGTGGATAATTATATAAATTTTGTGGAGTATCTACTTGTTGAATAACTCCATCCTTCATAACTACAACCTTAGTTCCAAGAGTCATGGCTTCTGTTTGGTCATGAGTTACATATATCATTGTTGCTCCAAGTCTTTCATGTAGCTTAGCTATTTCTGTACGCATTTGAACTCTTAATTTAGCATCTAGGTTTGATAAAGGTTCGTCCATTAAGAATACCTTTGGTTCACGAACTATTGCTCTACCCATAGCTACACGTTGTCTTTGACCTCCTGATAAAGCTTTTGGTTTACGATCTAATAAATTTTCAAGGTCTAATATTTTTGCTGCTGCTCTTACCTTTTTATCTATTTCTTCCTTTGGAACTTTCTTTAATTTTAATCCAAATGCCATATTATCATATACACTTAAATGTGGATAAAGTGCATAACTTTGGAATACCATAGCTATATCTCTATCTTTAGCTTCTACGTTATTAACAACCTTACCGTCTATTTTTAAAGTTCCTTTACTTATATCTTCAAGACCTGCTATCATTCTAAGTGTTGTAGATTTACCACAACCTGATGGTCCTACGAATATAACAAAATCTTTGTCTTCTATTTCTAAGTTAAAATCCTTTACTGCTTCAAATCCATTTGGATATATTTTATATATATTTTCTAATGATAGGCTTGCCATGTTACAAATCCCCCTCAATCATCTAATTAATCATTATTTATTTAATTTAGCAATTGACTGTCTTATCATTAATTCACCTTCAAATAATTTATGTTGATTAGCCGATTTATTTTCAATTAAATCAAATAATATGTTCAGTGTCTCTACTGCCATATCTTCAACAGGCTGGCGTATAGTTGTTATAGAAGGATTATAATAATACGTTATATCTAATCCATCAAATCCCATAACAGAATAATCTTCTGGAATTCTCTTTCCTGATTCTAATATAGCCTTAATAGCACCAATAGCTATGCTATCAGAAATAGCATAAACAGCACTAAACTTTTCATTTGATTCAAGAAGCTCTTTCATAAGCTCATATCCATTTTTCATAGTAAATGCATTTTCATTTTTTAAAGTATATCTTATTAAACTCTCATTTATAGGGATATTTCTCTCAGTTAATGATTTTTTATACCCTTCAACTCTAAGTCCACTTATACTTTTATCCCATGGATGCGCTGCTAAAATCGCTATATCCTTATGTCCGTAATCACATAAGCAATCAACTGCTTTTTTACTCTCATTTATATCATCTACTGATACAGATGAATATAAATCCCTATTTACATCTTCTATCATAGATATTGTACTTAACACAAACGGAACAGTTATTTGTTTCAAAAGTTCCTCATTATGTGAAAAACATCCTCCTAAAAATACAATACCTTTTGGTTTTCTTTCTTTTATTAATTGTAATGCAACTTGAACTTCATCTTGATTAGAATCTACTCTTTGTAATATAAAAGTATATTTTCTATTTTGTATTTCCTCTTCAAATACCTTTATCATATTTTGAAAAAATGGGTTGTCTATACCTTTTATTAATACTGCAATAGTTTTTGTCTGTACTAATTTTAGGTTTCTAGCACTGTTATTTGGAACAAAATTATTTTCTTTTATTACTTCCATTATCATGCGCTTTGTTTCCTCGCTGATATCAGGATGATTATTAATCGCTCTCGAAACAGTACTAACACCGACACCACATTTTTTTGCTATGTCTTTAATTGTGATTGGCTTCATATTTGATATTTCCTTTCATATTCAATTTTCTCTAATCAATCATATAAAGTATTCAATCTATATTCTTCCGTATAACTTTGTTAACCTTCTTAATTTTTTAATCAGTTCCTCAGAAAAACAACCTTCTGTCATTCTCCACTTCCAATTGTCACCTAATGTAGATGGTGTATTTATTCTAGCTGATTTTCCTAATCCCAATATATCTTGTACTGGTATAATACAAGTGTCAGCGACACTTCTCATTCCTAAACAAATCATATCCCAATTTATAAATTTATTATCAATTGATCTATCATTTATATAATCAATACACATTTTTTTGTCATGTTCATCTATTTCATCGAACCATCCAACAACAGTATTATTGTCATGTGTTCCTGTGTAAACAACACAATTTCTATCATAATTATGAGGTAGATAATCACTTTCTTCTCTTGAATCAAAGGCAAATTGTAATATTTTCATTCCTGGATATCCAGTATCCTTTAATAACTTTTTAACTGTATCAGTTAAAAATCCTAAATCCTCAGCGATTATCTCTACATCTCCTAATTCAGCATTTAAAAATTTAAATAACTCTATACCAGGTCCTTTTTTCCAAGTTCCTCCAACAGCTGTCTTGTCTCCATATGGTATAGAAAAATATTCATCAAATCCTCTAAAATGATCAATTCTGACAATATCGTACAACTCAAAAGAATATTTTATTCTACTAATCCACCACTTATAATCTGTGCTTTTATGATATTGCCAATCATATAGTGGATTACCCCATAATTGACCATCCTCAGAAAATGAATCTGGTGGGCATCCTGCAACTGCAATTGGATTTTTTTGTTCATCTAGTTGGAATAATTTTTGATTTGACCAAGTATCAGCACTGTCTAACGCTACATATATTGGTATATCTCCAATTATTGAAATTCCTTTTTCATTTGCATATGCTTTTAATTTTCCCCATTGCATCGAAAATAAGTACTGAATATATTTATAAAATATTACATCTTCTTTTAACATTTCTTTATATTTGCATAAAGTTTCTTCATCTCTTGATTTTAACTTTTCGTCCCATTCTAACCATGATTTTCCACCAAGAGAATCCTTTATAGACATATATAAAGCATAATCATCTAGCCACCATTTATTTTTTTCACAGTAATCTAGAAATTTTTGGCTATTATTTATATTACTTCTATTGTAAGCTTTTTTCAATATTTTAAATCTTGATAAATATATTTTTTCGTAATCTATATACTCAATATTATTTCCCCAATCGCAACTTTCACATTCCTCTTCTGTCAATAATCCTTCTTCTATTAACTGTTCTAAATCTATAAAATAAGGATTACCCGCAAAAGTTGAAAATGATTGATATGGAGAGTCACCATAGCCTGTTGGGCCTAAGGGTAATATTTGCCATATTTTTTGTCCTGCTTCTTCTAATATATCTACGAAATCGTAAGCTTCTTTTGAAAAGCTCCCAATTCCATATTTTGATGGTAAACTAGCTATTGGTAATAAAATTCCGTTTCTTCTCATGATGACCTCCTGTAATAATTTTATCCTTTAACAGCTCCTGCAACTACACCTTCTATAATATGTTTTTGACATAATAAGTAGAATATTATAATAGGGATAATAGCTAAAACTAACATAGCCATCATTGCACCCATATCTCTGTTACCATTTGATCCTACTAACATTTGTATTACAACTGGAATAGTTTTATATTTTGTAGATAATCCTATTACTAAGTATGGTAATAGGTAGTCATTCCATACCCACATTGCATTTAATATAGCAACTGTTATTGCTGTAGGTTTTAATATTGGTAAAACTATATGGAAATATGTTTGTAGTGGGTTACAACCATCTATCATAGCTGCTTCTTCAATTTCTAGTGGTATTGATTTTATAAAACCAGCAAACATAAATATAGATAAACCAGATCCAAAGCCTAGATACAATGCTATCATACCAATAGGGTTTGCGAGATGTAATGTATCAGCTAACTTAACCATAGGGAACATTACCATTTGGAATGGTACTATCATTGAGAATACAAATAAATAATATAAAACACTTGTAACTTTACTCTTCACTCTAGTTATATAGTAAGCAGTCATAGAAGTAAAGAATATAATTACTGCGACTGAACCTATTGTTATAAAAAATGACCATCCTATGGCACTTAAAAATCCTGTTCTTTCTAATCCATTAATATAATTGCTTATTCCTACAAAAGTTTGTGCAGTTGGTAAAGCAAAAGGATTATCACTTATAAAGAATTTTCCTTTAAATGAATTTACTACTATAAATGCAATAGGTGCTAAAAATACTACAACTAATGCACAAAGAATTAAGAAGATAACTATATTACCTACGTTTTTCTTTGGTTTTATTATGTTTTCATTTTTTGGTGATACTGTAGCTTCCATTATTGCTCTACCTCCTTATTTCTAGTGTAATATAATTGAGCAAGTGCTATACAAGCTACTATTATAAAGAACATTACAGCCTTAGCTTGACCTACTCCTTCAAATCCAGTTCTACCGTAGAATGAATTTACTATATTTAATGCTAACATTTCAGTTTTATGCATTGGTGCACCATTTGTTAAAGCTAAGTTTTGATCGTATAATTTAAAACTGTTTGATAATGTTAAGAAAAGACATATTGTTATTGATGGCATTACCATTGGAATTGTTACATGTCTTAAAGTTTGCCACTTTGTAGCACCGTCAATCTTAGATGCTTCTATTAATTCTGTAGGTACGTTTTGAAGACCTGCAATGTATATTATCATCATATAACCTACCATTTGCCAATTCATAAGTAATATCAAGCCTATAAATCCATATTTAGGATTTGCAACTAATGTAGTTGCGTATGTAGCCAAAACAGCATTTATCATTGTTTGCCAAGTATAACCTAAAACTATACCACCTATTAAGTTAGGCATGAAAAATACTGTACGGAAGAAATTTGTTCCTTTTATTTTCTTAGTTAAAAAATAAGCTAATATAAATGCGATTACATTAACTGTTACTATTGAAATAACTGTAAATAATGTAGTAAAACCAAAAGCTTGTATAAAGTTTTGACCTGCCATAAATGCCTTCTTATAATTTTCAAATCCTACAAAAGTCGCATTTGTTACAGTTGTAAAATCACAGAATGATAAATAAAGACCTGTTATAAAAGGAATCACGAATGCAATTGCAAAAGCTACAACTGTTGGTATTAAAAATACTGGCCAATATTTTTTCAATGTCTTTTGCATATTACCACCTCCTATTATTGTATAAATGTAGAAAGCCATAAATAATGTATTTACCTACTTACTCAATTTGGAACTTAATCCTAAATTTATTAACGGTATTCATACTGTTATTTATGGCTCTCTTCTTTTGCCAAATTGATTAAACTTTTTTAGTCATCTCTATTTTTTATTTATTTTTATATTTTATTATTTTGTTAATGCTTTTTCACTTGCCCATTCGTCTATAACTAGTTGTTTAACTTGATTCCAATCTTGGTTACCGTTGCAGTATTCAAGTAAAGCTGCACCGAAGTCATCTTTAAATTGTTGACTTGGGAAAGTAGTGAAGTTCCAGTCTACATTGTATAAATCTTTATTAGACATATATTTTAAAACTTCTTGTGCTAATGGATCTTGTGGAGATTCATCATCACTAAATGTATCAAATGGAGCTATAAATCCTAATTGATTAGTAACATAATCTTTACCTTCATCAGAAGTAAATAACCATTCTATAAAGTCTTGAGTAGCTTTTTGATCAGCTTCTGATGCTTTATTATTTATACAGAAGTAGTTTTCTGTTCCTATACATAAACCTTGTTTTTCTTCACCTTTAACACCAGTGTATATTGGCATGAATTTTACATCTTCTTCTTTAACTGTATTTCCGTCAACATCTGCTATTTGACCCCATCCCCAGTTACCATTTTGAACCATTGCACATTTACCTAAAGCAAATTCAGACATTGAATCTGTAACTGTTTTACTTCCTAATAATTTAGGTTCAACTGTTGAGTTATTTATATATAAGTCAAATATATTTTTAAAGTTATCAGCATATGTGAATTCTATTTCATCTAAATCTTTTACATCTTTATCTTTGTATTCATAGTATATAGGAAGGTTAGCTAAGTGAGTTTGCCATCTCCAATCTTCCCCTGGAGTTAATGATGTAGAAGCGAATACACCATCTATTCCTAAATCATCTTTTTTAGCTTGCATATCTTCTGCAACTTCTTTTAATTTATCAAAATTATTTATTTCGTCCATAGATTTAGCTTTTGCTCCATCTAATGCAAAATATTTATCCATTATTGCTTGGTTGTATATAATTCCATAACCTTCTTCAACATAAGGTATTCCATATACTCCATCACCATCTGTGATTGCTAAGTCTGGATTTAATAAATGTTTATTAAGTTCAGTATCTTTTAAATCTGCACAATATTCTTTCCAAGATTGATATCCTACAGGACCATTTATTTGGAATAATGTAGGAGCATCGTCCTTAGCTATTTCTGATTTTAAAGTTTGTTCGTAAGTACCACTTGCAGCAGTAACTACTTTTACTTCTACACCAGTTTCTTCAGTGTATTTTTTTGCGATTTCTTTCCATTGTTCTTCTTGTTCAGGTTTAAAACTTAAATAATAAACAGAACCCTTTTCATCTGACCCAGCTGAGCTTGCTGAACTTGCTGAACTTCCACTTGTTTTAGAAGAACTACAACCTGTAAGTATTCCTAATGTTAAAACAGCGGCTAAAGCTATTGATATAAATTTTTTAGCTTTCATTTTATATCCCCCTTATTCTTTAATAAAATTTATTAGTAACGTTACCGAAAACGTTACCGATAACGTTTTCAATAAGTGATAACGTTTTTCTACTTTAATTAAAGATTAACATCTATTGACATAAAATACAATACATTTTTTGTTTTTTTTTTAATTTTTGTAAAATATTTTACAAGTACAAATTCCTTTTATTCATAAATATTTATACAAAAAAATAAATACAGACTAGAAAGTTTAAAAAGTCTACTAGCCTGTATTTATTCATTTATAAATTACTAAAGCTTCCAAATATCTTTGTTGTATTCTGATATAGTTCTATCTGAAGAAAAATATCCAGCTTTGCTTATATTTACCAACATTTTTTGTGACCATTTATGTCTATCTTCGTATTCTTTAAATGCTCTTTCCTTAGTTTCTACATAATCTTTAAAATCTAGTAATGCCATAAACCAGTCTTTTCTAATAATTTCTTTGAAAAGTCTTATAAGATTGTCTCTGTGTCCTATATTCATTAATTCTTCGCCTATTATAAAATCTACTGCTTTTTTGATTTCTGGATTTTTAGAATATATATCTAAAGAATCATAATCAGCATTTTCATAATGCTTAATTACATTTTCACTACTTTCTCCAAAAATAAATATATTTTCATCTCCAACAGCTTCATGGATTTCTACATTAGCTCCATCTTCTGTTCCTAAAGTAATAGCACCATTTAGCATAAACTTCATATTTCCTGTTCCACTGGCTTCTTTAGAAGCTAATGATATTTGTTCTGATATATCACAAGCTGGTATTAATTTTTCTGCCAATGTAACATTGTAGTTTTCTACCATAACAACCTTTAGGTATTTATTTACTTCTGGATCATTGTTTATAAGCTCTTCTAAGCATAATATAAGGTGAATTATATCCTTCGCTATAGTATAAGCTGGTGCTGCCTTAGCTCCAAATATTACTGTAATAGGAGTTGTTGGTATATTACCCTTTTTAATTTGCAGATATTTATATATTACGTATAAAGCATTCATTTGTTGTCTTTTGTATTCATGCAATCTCTTTACTTGAATATCGTAAATAGAGTTTTCGTTTATATCTATTCCTTGAGTATGTTTTAGATATTTCTTTAATTCAATTTTGTTTTCTTTTTTTATCTCTAATATTTTTTCTAATACTTTATCGTCATCTATAAATTTTGATAAATCTTCTAATTTAGTTGCATCCTTCTTAAATCCATCTCCTATTAGCTCTTCTATAAAGTTTGTCAAACTGTGATTGCAGTGCATTAACCATCTTCTAAAAGTTATACCATTTGTTTTATTGTTAAATTTCTCAGGATAAATCTTATAGAAATTGTTTAATTCATTATTTTTTAATATTTCAGTATGAAGTGATGCAACTCCATTTGTACTAAAGCTGTAATGAATATCTATATGTGCCATATGAACATTTTGGTATTCATCTATTATGTATAAAGATTTATCATCGTATTTTGCTCTGATTCTATTGTCTAATTCTTTTATTATATCTACAAGATTTGGAACTGCTTTTTCCAAATATCTCATAGGCCATTTTTCAAGCGCTTCTGCCAATATTGTATGGTTTGTATATGCACAAGTTTTTGATACTATTTCGATA
>NZ_JALEXO010000288.1 GCF_022780145.1 Intestinibacter sp. | reverse complement strand
CTCTAGTAAATACATTCCAAGCTCTTGCAATAGATATAAAAAATAGAAAACCTGTTTTCAAAAATGTATACGCAGGTTTATCAGGACCAGCTATAAAACCTATAGCACTTAGAATGGTTCACCAAGTGTGCAAAAACGTTGAAATCCCTGTATTCGGTATGGGCGGCATCACAAAAGCTGAAGACGCCATAGAATTTATCATGGCAGGCGCAACATGCATACAAGTTGGAACAGCTAATTTCATGAATCCTAGAGCGGGACTTGAAATAGTTGATGGAATCAATGATTTTATGGAAAGAGAAGGCATAAAATCTTTAGATGAAATTAGAGGGATTATTTAATTTTTTTAAAAAAGTTTTTAGAATTAATAAAGTGGAATGGAAAGAAGAATCTCATAAGATATGTTTATGGTATATAATTTTATGAAATTTTAAGCTTTTTTATGAAAATTTAATTTAGAAGTGAAAATATAAGCCAAAATAATTGAATATAAATCTAAATAATCGTTAAAATTTATTAAATAATAGCTAAAATTTATGCAAAATAAACAAAAAATAGAGTAAATATATATTTTTATAAAATTAATAAAGTATAATAAAGATAAAAATTAAAAAAGTAGTTTAAAAAATTGATAAAAACGGAGGAAAATATACATGAGTAAAGTAGATGTAGTAGATATATTAAAGAAAAGTGACGCATTATTAGAAGGACATTTCCTATTATCTTCAGGAAAACACAGTAACAGATATGTACAATGTGCAAAAGTTTTAAGATACCCAGAATACGCAGCACAAGTATTAAGCACAGTTGTTGATCAAATAAAAGACTTAGACATAGATTTAATAGTTGGACCAGCTATGGGTGGTGTAATAGTTTCTTACGAATTAGGAAGACAATTAAACAAAGAAGCTGTTTTCACTGAAAGAAAAGACGGCGTAATGCAACTTAGAAGAGGCTTCGAAGTTAAACCAGGAGCTAAAATAATAATATCAGAAGACGTTGTTACAACTGGTAAATCAACTCTAGAAACTAAAAAAGCATTAGAAGAATTAGGTGGAGAAGTTATAGGTGTTGCTTGTATAGCAGACAGAACTAGTGCTCCAATCGGAATGCCAATATACAGCGCTATAAAATTAGATATCCAAGTTTATGATGCTGACGAATGTCCTTTATGTAAAGAAGGAAAGATAGAATTAGTTAAACCAGGTAGTAGAGAATTTAAAGAAATAGGAATGTAATTGAAGATTTAGATAAATAAAAAATAATAATATTTTAAAATATAGATATAGGATAGTTATTATAAATAATTAATAAATATTCTATATCTTTTTTATTTAGAAAATTATATTTAATTTAGACGTCATAAAAACAACAAAATAGAGCTAGGAATCTAGCTCTATTTAGATATATTTAGTTTTTGCTTTAATGCCTCTTGAAGCACTTGAGAAAAGTTTATATTATTTCTCTCAGCTTCTGTATTTAACCACGATGGTATAGTTAAAGTTTTTTTAACTGCTTTATTGTCATATTGCTTTATAGTTTCTCTTAAATTAATTTTAACCACGAAAGGTATTTGGCTAGCCTTTGGTGGAATATCTGGAAACGTAGCCTTAGGTATTTCTTTATTATCTGAGTATAAATCAAATAATTCAAGTTTTAAGGCATCCTCTGCCATATTGAAAGCTTCTTCTAGTGTTTCCCCACAGGTGATAATATTATCAAAGTCATAGAAGCTAACTTCAAAGTCGTCATCACTATGTTTTGTAAAATATCCATAGAAAATATATTCGTCTTTGTACATTTTTTATCAGCTCCCCTTTTTATGATTTAGGAAAGAAGGAAATAAATTTTGGAGATAAATAATGTTTATTTTTTATTAATTTTCAAAAATGTAGTCCAGAGGGGACTATTTAAGCCCCAACTGTCTAAATATAGAATTTAGTGTACCTTTTTTTATATCTCCTGTATGGTTTGGGATTATTGCAGTTTTATTAGTTTCATTATGTATAAGTTTTATATGAGAACCTTTTTGGCTTTTAATTTCCCATCCATTTTCAAAAGCAAGTCTTAAAATTTCTCTTACTTTCAACTTATTTCCCCCTTTCTATATATAATTATATAACACGTATTAATACGTGTCAATATGTGATTTCTCAGTTAAAAGTCAGTGTTATTTCAGTTTATAGCGATAAATGGAAATGTAATTACGATATATTTAAATTTAAGTTGATAAACTGAAATTATTTGGATATTGTCTGGAGTAAGGGGAAGTGAAAAATATCCTGGAGAATTTCGTACTTCTCAGAATTGGATCGGTGGATTAGGAAGCAATTTAAAAAATGTTAGATATATACCACTTGCACCGGAAGATACGTTTTAATTGTCAGTATTTATATAAAAGTTAAAAGTAGAGCTATAGCAAAATATATAGCTCTACTTTTAGTTTTAATCTAAATTCAATCTCCAATTTCCATTAATTAAATATGTATATGGAGAAATTGTAAATTTAACTCCTTTTGGTTTATTTCTACCAGTATAATTATGATTATTTTGGTCTTGCAAATCTACTATTATACGTGACTTAGATTCGCTATTTGCATAGCTTTGAGAAATACTAGAATAATACATATCAGTAAATGGAAGTGAAAAGAAAGGATATCCTAAATCTAAATCTAGAATTTTAAAATTGGAATTTTTATTATTTGGATATTCGATTTCAATTATATAACTATCTAGACCATCGATATTATTTCTTTCTACTTTGTTTATAATTACACCATGATTTTCTTTTGTTAGTAAGTTATTTTTATTCTCTATGTCTATTTTTTTGTTTAATTCCAAGCTTTGACCAAACTTTAGTTTTGGAAGAGAAATTTTAACTCTGCTATTGTTTTCATTTGTAACACGAATTTCGTTTATTTCTAATGTGAATGGTTTTTTCATTCCTGTAGTATCGAATTTGAATATATTGTTTTTGATATCGTCTTCAACATATTGACCTTCTATTTTATTTCCATTTGAATCTACTAAAAATATATTGCTACCTTTATTGTCGTATATATCTCTACCAAATGTGTCAACTTCAAAATTGAAATTTTGTAAAGTTGGAACAGCTATGAGTTCTGCATATAATTGATTGTTTTTTTCTTCTTTAGTAATAGCACTTATAGTTATGTTGTTTTCAGTATCTTTAGGAATATTTTCGTTGTATTGTTCTACTGATTTTGCTTTTTCCAATTCTAAATCAAATTCTAATTTTTTAGTTTTTTTATCGCTATCCATTAAAGTTACAATCAACTTAAATTTATTGTTTTCTTCAGAATAAAAAGTAGAACCTATACAACCAGAAATATTTGAAAGAGTATCATATTCTTTGTCATGATTTGTAATATTTTTACCATTAGCTATAATATCCATTTTAATATATTTAAATCCTGAAATATTACTTATAGTGTAGTCAATATTTATATCACTAGGTGGTTCATAGCCTCCATATATATAACTGATAAATTTTCCTAGAGGATGTAACAATCCATCATAAAAATCTTCAAATGATTCATCTTCAGTTACAGTAGCATTTAGGATTTTTATTTCGCCACCATTTATTTCTTTTACGATAGGTTCTTTTAGTATGTAAATCGGGTTTTGGCTTTCTAAAATATTTCCACTGTTGTTATCATATTTATAATAAAAATTGTTCACAAAAGCAAGTGTTATAGGAGTACCTATCAGTAAAATCAAAGCTATCGTAGCTATGAATTTAATTACAGCTTTCTTTTTATACTTTTGGATATTTTTAATTCCTATTTTCTCATGAGTTTTCTTTTTTATCTTATCTATATCAATGTCCAGGTCGTTTAGCTCATCATCGTCGATTAGTCCATCGAAGTCTAATCCTAATAATTCTGTCTCATCAAGTCCATCTATTAAATTATGAGTGTATTTATCCTTCATAGTTTAGGCCCTCCCTTCTAAAAAGTCTTTTATTATGAGTCTGCATCTATACAATCTATTTTCTACAGATGAACTAGTTACACCGAATTTTTGAGCTATTTCGTCTATTTTATAGTACATGAAGTACTTATGATAGAAATATGTTTTGTCCGGCTCTTTGAAGTTTTTTATTACTTCGATTATTTCTTGGCTGGTTTCTTTATCTAAAACCTCGTGTTCTGGCAATTTATTGTTGGAAATATTATCGTCGATTTCTGAGCTTGCGAGGTGATTTTTCTCGAGTTTTCTTTTGTAGTCGAGTGCTAGGTATTTTGCTTTGATGAATATAAAGGAGCTGAAGCTACCTCGTGCTTCGTCGAATTCGTCTATATCCTCCCAAACCTTAAAAAACACATCACTCACACATTCCTCAACCTCTTCTTTTCCGTAGTAGCCGATTATTTTGTTGACTAAAAAATATACCTTTTTGCTGTATGCTTTTATCATATAATCGAGACCTTTGGGGTCTTTTTTTCGAATTTTTTTGATCATTTTCTTTTCCATAATATTCTCCTGCGATATTTTCTACTCTATTTAGTATATACTACGTAAAAATTAGATTGAATCTCTCAAAAATATTTAATTTAATTGTTGGGTTAAATTACCAGGTATTTTTAAGTTTTTAATATTAGAAAAGATGTTATAATGAGTAGCGGAGAATTACAATCTATAGAGTGGTAGCTTCATATCAAAGTAACCTTACTGAGGAAGGAGGTGAAATGTTATGGAAAATTTTTTACTGAATGTTCTGTTTGGCATAGTTACAACTATAATATGTTGTACTGCTAAATACATATACAAAAAAGTAAAAAGCCACTCAAAAATTGGCAATAAGAGTGGGCTTTAAATTATAAAAACAAAAATAATTTTTGAAGCTACTATTCTAGTACCAATAGAATTGTAGTTCTCTTTTTTTATATTATACTCTATTTTTATATTTATATTCAAGTAATGAATTTAATTTTAGAATAAAATAATTTTAAATTTTTAATTTTTGAAAATATATTGGGTAAAAATTATAAAAGAAGATTAAAATATAAATATAGAAATTTATTTTAGAGAGGGAAATGCGATGAAAAGATACAATAGAATATTTGTTATAGTAATAGATTCTCTAGGAATAGGGGAAGATGACACTTCTAAAAAATACGGAGATATCTCAGTAGATACTCTAGGACATATTGCAGATTCAGTGGATTCACTGAAAATACCTAATTTACAGAGATTAGGATTAGCAAACTTGCACCCTATGAAACACGTGGATAAAATCGATAAACCTCTAGGCTACCAAATGAAGCTGAAGGAATCAAGTGTCGGCAAGGACACTATGACAGGTCACTGGGAGATGATGGGGCTTTATATAACTACACCTTTTAAGACTTTCACAGATACAGGATTTCCACAAGAATTACTAGACGAGTTGTCTGCAAAGACAGGTCACGGCATCGTAGGAAATAAGAGTGCCAGTGGTACAGTTATATTAGACGAACTAGGCGAGCATCAAATGAAAACAGGAGATATGATAGTCTACACTTCGGCAGATTCTGTTTTACAAATATGCGGTCATGAGGAAACTTTTGGGCTAGACGAGCTTTATAGATGCTGTGAGATAGCTAGAGAGCTGACTCTTAGAGATGAGTACAAGGTAGGTAGAGTTATAGCTAGACCTTATATTGGAGAAGGTAAGGGTCATTTTGTCAGAACAAGCAATAGACATGACTATGCATTAAAGCCATATGGAAGAACAGTTTTAAACGTATTAAAAGACAATGGATATGATGTTATATCAGTTGGAAAAATAAATGATATATTCGATGGAGAAGGAATAACTGAATCTAACAAGTCTAAGTCTTCTGTTCATGGAATGGAGCAAACATTAGAAATAATGGATAGAGATTTCAAGGGATTATGTTTTGTGAACTTGGTGGATTTTGATGCACTTTGGGGTCACAGAAGAAATCCAGTTGGATACGCTGAGGAGCTTGAAAAATTCGATGTGAATCTAGGTAAAGTTATAGAAAAATTATCAAAAGATGATTTACTTATAATAACTGCAGACCACGGTAACGATCCGACTTATACTGGAAGTGACCATACTCGTGAATATGTTCCATTTTTAGCTTATTCACCGGCTATGAGTGGCAGTGGAGTCCTAGGAGAAAAACAATCATTTGCGACAATCGGTGCGACTGTTGCAGATAATTTCAACTTAGAAATGCCAGAAAATACCATAGGAGAATCTGTATTAAATGAGTTAATATAGTTTATAAATATATAATAGAAGTGAGGAAACTAAAATGGATATATCGATATTATTAAAACACGTTGATCATACATTATTAAAGCCGACAGCTACATGGGAGGATATCCAAAAGATATGTGATGAAGCAATACACTATAAGACTGCATCAGTTTGCATTCCAGCATGCTACATATCACGCATCAAGGAAAAATACGGTGACAGTGTAAATATATGTACAGTGGTAGGCTTTCCTCTAGGATACTCGACTACAGAGGCTAAGGTCCTAGAAGCTAAGCAAGCTATAGAAAACGGAGCAAACGAAATCGACATGGTAATCAACATATCAGATGTCAAAAATGGAGATTACGACAAGGTAACAGCAGAAATCAAAGCACTAAAGCAAGCTGTAGGAGACAAGATACTAAAGGTTATAATAGAAACCTGCTACCTAACTGAAGATGAAAAAATAGCTATGTGCAAATCAGTGACAGAAGCAAATGCCGACTATATAAAGACATCTACAGGCTTTGGTACAGCTGGTGCGACTATAGAGGACATAAGACTATTCAAGGAGCACATAGGACCAAATGTAAAAATAAAAGCAGCAGGTGGAGTTAAAAGTATATCAGACCTAGATATGTTCATAAGCGAGGGCTGTGATAGAATAGGAACTAGCTCAGCTATTAAATTAATCCAAGGAAAGCAGGCACAAGGATATTAAAATAAAGGGGAAATAGTTATGCGTTTTGTAGATATAATACACAAAAAAAGATACAAAGAAGAACTAACTGACGAAGAAATTCAATTTTTCATAGATGGGGTTGTAGATGGATCTATTCCTGACTATCAAATAAGCTCATTACTAATGGCTATAGTACTAAATGGCATGAATGAGAAAGAAACCTCATATCTTGCCAAGGCTATGATGCACAGCGGTGATGTTTTGGATTTATCTTCTATAGAAGGCATCAAGGCAGACAAACACTCAACAGGTGGAGTAGGCGATAAAACATCTATGGCTCTAGGACCAATGGTGGCAGCATGTGGACTAAAGGTCGCTAAAATGTCAGGACGCGGTCTAGGTCATACTGGGGGGACTTTG
>NZ_JALEXO010000263.1 GCF_022780145.1 Intestinibacter sp. | reverse complement strand
GGCATTAAATCCTCGACTAAATTGCATTTTAATTCACTCATTTTCTCACCTACTCTTCAAATTTTTAATAGTTACTCTTCAAACTGCATGACTATCTTCTTTTTTTCTCTAAAAAAATTAACCCTACAGTAGCTCTCACTCTTGCCTATTATTTCACCTATTTCCTTAAATGTAAGATCATTTATAAGTCTTAGTATCATTATCTGTCTCTGAGGCTCTTTAAGCTCATTTATCAATTTTAAAACCTCGTTATACTCATCTAAAGACTCATTTTCATAATCCTTGTATTTATCTAAATCACTGTCGTATAAATTTTCAGTGAAGGGATGTTTTTTCAAATATGTATAATATTGATTTTTCGCTATAGCAAGCAGCCACGTTTTTTCACTGCATTTTCTTTTGAAATTTTTTATACTTTTTATACCTTCCAAAAAAGTCGACTGCATAATATCCTTAGATACTTCTTCATCAAAGCTTAAAGAATAAATAAATCTATACACATCCTTTGAATACAAATCGTAAAGCTTTTCAATATTTTCCACGTAAACCTCCTTTCCTCTAGCTAGAAATTTATTTATTTTATATAGTAGTATCATAAAATAGTTGTTTCGTTACAGTAATTTTAAATTTTTGCAAATTTTTGAGTGAAAAATAGTTTTTTTTCGTATTGATATATGAAGAAGTTAGAATTTATAAATTTTTACAGCTACTTAGAAATAAGGTTAAATGGAGGAATATATATGGATAAGTTTAAGGAGAAACGAGTTACCGAGCTTTTGAAAAAATCTCCTGAAGAAGGCATAAGTATGGCTATAGATATTTACGGACCTGCAGTAAAGACAATTTGTACTAATATACTTAGTAATTTAGAAAAAGAGGATATCGAGGAGGCTATTTCAGATACTTTTTTCAAGCTTTGGAAAAACATAGATAATTTTAAGGTAAATAAAAATAAATCTCTAAAGAGCTATATCTATGCAATCGCTAGAAATACTTGCTTTGACAAGCTTAGAAGCTTAAATTTAAATTCATCTTTATTTGATATCGACGAAAACAATCTAGGGATATCTGTAAATATGAAGGATGAATACGCTAAAATTCACAACGAAAAAATTATAAGAAAAACGCTAGATAAGTTTAAGGAGCCTGATAGATCGATTTTTATACTTAGATTTTTTTACTTCGAAAAAGTCAAAAGTATCGCCTTAAAACTAAACCTAGACGAAAAAAAAGTCGAAAATATCTTGTATAGAAGTAAAAGCAAATTAAAAGAAGAACTTATAAAGGGAGGAATTATTTATGAAGAATATTCACCAAATGTTAAATAATATAGAAGAAGATAAATATCTAGACAACGAAAAACCTCTTTTAGAAGATGAAAAAAAACGTATTTTAGGTGCCACTATGGATAAAATAAATAACTCAATAAAAACAAAAGATACTTATAACAAGAGAAAAAATTTCTCTCGCAAAAAAATAATAGCCGTAATTTTAGCTGCAACACTTATGATATCTACATTGTCATTTGCTGCAGATTATTTTTCCTTCAATGCTAAACTTACTAATTTACTGAGTATAGACGAAAACAGCCACGACCTTGTAAATAAATCAGGCATGAATATAAATAAATCTGTAGGCAGTAAAGGAATAAAAATTAAAGCAACTCAAGCAATTGGTGATAAAAATTGTGCATATATATTATTTGAAGTAACTTTAGATGATAAACTAAGTAAAGAAAATGAGTATTTTTTTGAAAATGTAGATTATCAGGTTTACTCTAAAAAATTTGGATATACTGGATGTACAGGATCTTTTGAAATGCTCGATTCAGATAAAAACAACAATACGGTTCAATTTTTATGCTGTATGGAATACGAAGATATAAATAATCGAGATTTAAAATTTGTATTTGAAGATTTCGGATATTACAAAGACGGAAACTATAAATATGAAGATTTCGTAAAATTAGTAGATGGAACATGGACTTTGAAATTTAAACTTGATTACAAAAATACTTCAAAAACATACGTTATAAATAAAAATTATAGAGTCAAAGGTAGAAATATAAGAGTTAAAATTATAGAAATATCACCTCTTTCCGCTAGAATCAAGATGAACGGCAGATACCAAGAATTCATAAGTAAGGTCACTATGAAGGACGGAACAGTTTACGAAGGCGACGAATTTTTTATAAACAACTCAGCCTCTTATTCTACAATTGAAAGAGATTTATTTGGAAGATCTGAAAGCTATACAGGATTTTCTAAAGTATTAAATGTAAATGATATTAAAAGTATAACTATAAACGATGAAGTGGAGATTGAATTACCTTGATAATTTTAAATTTCAACTAAGATATTCATTTTGTAGTAACTTGATTTACGCATTAAATTTAAAGAAGATAAAACGTATTCATCAATGACTTTTTCTGATATAATGATAAAAAATTCTATGATTATACTTTCACTTTGTAAAAATGCCGAAATAGTAAATATTAATACTAGCGATGGTACTACTATTACGTATAAAAAATCCGAATTAGCAGATTCTTATAGGGATAGCTATGGAGATAATCTAGAAAAAATAACACAAGATAAATCATCTTTAGAAAAATTTATAAAAAATGATATTAAGTAATAAAGTATAATTTAAAAATATACGAAAGGAAATGATAATTCATCAAAGTTATCACCAAATAAAACTATGGAATTTATTATTGCCAAGGAAATTTTATCTAAAATACAATTTGATAATTCACATTGGTTTGGAACTGACTACAATATGAATTTGTATAGAGGCTGCTGTCATGGTTGTATCTACTGTGACAGCAGAAGTAATTGCTACAATATAGTAGAATTTGATAAAGTCAAGATAAAAAAAGACTGCCTGACTATTTTAGAAAATCAGCTAAAAACAAATAGAAAAACTGGAGTAATTCAAATAGGCGCTATGTCGGACACCTACAACCCATTTGAAAAAAAGTACGAAATAACTAGAAATGCACTAAAATTAATCGACAAATACGGATTTGGTGTGGCTATAGCGACTAAATCAGATTTAATATTGAGAGATATCGACATACTTAAAAAAATAAACGAGCATTCTCCTGTCATCATTAAATTCACTATAACTACATTTGACGACAATCTCAGTAAAATAATCGAACCAAATGTATGTCCTTCATCTGATAGATTTAAGGCTATAAAGACGCTTAGAGACGCAGGAATATACACAGGAATTTTAATGATGCCGATGCTTCCATTTATAACTGATACTAATGAAAATATAAAAAATATCGTAAATTTTGCATCTAAAAATAACGCCAATTTCATATATCCTATGTTTGGCGTTACTCTTAGATCTAATCAGCGATTTTACTATTACGAAAAATTAAAGGAGCATTTTCCAAATCTTTTGCATAAATACGAAAATTTATACAAGGACAAATACGTATGTAATAGCCCTAAACATAAATCTCTACAGAGCTATTTCAAATACATGTGCTCTGAAGTAGGTATGACTTACCGCATGGATGATATTATCTATCAATACAAATCTAGATTTGAAAACGAACAGCTATCATTTGATTTATAAGGTGAGTTTTAAAAATTTACCTTATAAATCGTATAATTTTTCTTCGTAATTCTCTACATAATAGCGTATATTAGTTCTTCCCTTTTTGATAATTTTATGACCCTCTTCTTCTAATTTTTTCTTTTGTTCTTCTACTCTGCCTGGATATTTTGGATTTAGCTCTCCCTTAGCCTTTAAAGTTCTCCAGTAAGGTGTCTTGTCATCCTCTCGTTGCTCACTAGCCCATGCAGCTATAGATACAAAAATACCAGCAGTTATTGGATCTGTAAAATCTGCATCGTTTACTTTCGCAAAATACTTTCTAATTTCTCCAACTGTAATTAATTTTCCACAAGGTATTTGCTTCATTATTTCGTCGTAATCTACAGGCGGTGCAAAGTACATTTTATCCCCGCCGTATTTTTCTATACTCTTTTGATCTGTTATAATTTTTATTTTTGGCATATCCTTGCTGTCGTGAAGCATTTTATTAAAGTCTTTATTTTTCTCATTAGCCATAGTAATCCCTCCTATCTTCTATAATATAAAGATTACTTTTATATTTATTTTTATGCAATGAGACGGTTTTATTTTTTTCAAAAAAATAGTGATAAAATTTGAATAAAATCTTATCACCACTTTAAACCTAAATGTTAGCATAAAATCTCTAATGACCTCTATGCTTTTCCTTTTTCTTTTGCTGCTTTAGCTCAAAGCTTCGTTTAGATTCTTCCTCTTTTCTGAGTTTCTTTGCAGCTTTTTTAGTGTCTTTCATTTGTTCCTGTTGCAATTTTAATGCCTGTTGAGACTTAGTACCTATACCCGTATTTTTTTGAGATTTGTGTATTTCTCTCTGCATACGTTTTGGATTTATCTTCTCTTTTTGAGGCTTTATCCCTGCAACAGGTGGACTAAATCTGAGTCTTCTCCAATTTTTGAGCATAAATTCATAAACCTCGCTGTCACTTGGCTCCTTACCAAACGTTATCTTGCAAACCTCCAGCTTCTTTTTATAAACCCTCTCATAAAGTCCAATCCAAAACGGATCCTCGAACAAAATTGTAAGTTTCGCAGATACCTCATCCATAAATGTTCCTCCTTAAAAATTTATTATAAAGAATGGACAACCAAGGAGGCAGGTTACTGACGGATGACCGCGTCTGGACTACCAACCAGAACTGTGTTTTTATCTTTACTTATTAAAATATTAATCTTTTGCATTTGTTATGTCAACATGGATTTATTGATTTGCTTCAATATAAAAATCATTTAAGTTAAAATCCTTACTTTTTTTCATTTTTACATTTTTAGAAGGCATATCTATCTTTTGACTGTCTATACGCGGGCTATCTATTTCGCCATCATAAGAAAATACATCAAGTAAAATTTTATCTCCTTCTACAGGCTCTTGATTTGGCTTTATTTTAAACTGAAGCTCTAATGCATACTTATCTTTAGTAATATATTTTTTAAAATCATCGGTTGTTTTAAAATATGCACCATTTCTAGAAACAGCACTAAAATAAAAAGTTTTCAATGTTTTATTAGTAACTTCATCTATTAATTTTACCCTTTCAGACATATCGCTACTACTATTTGATCCTATAATTTGATATTTATCTCCATTTAAAGCATAGGCTAATACAATGTTTTCATCTTTATCTATATTTCCTACTCTAATTCTAATATCATAAGTTCCATCATAATAGCCAGTATTTTCGTCACTATTATGAATTAATGAAATCGATGTAGTTAAATCATTTGATAAATCATATGGTGAATTTTTACCTTTATCTTCAAGTAAGGTTATATTATTTTTATCTATTTTTACTCTAGATGTCTTCAACAAATTTCTGGATTCATCGTATTTATTAAAATTAAAAATCTCGCCTTCGTTTTTAGTTTCATAAATATATCTTTTTCCATTTTCCACACATTCATATGTTCCTATAAAATCAAGAAATGGGTCGATATCCATTTTTGAAAACTGTTCGTATTGCTTATCAGTAAAATTCATTGTGATTTCTTCTGTTTCTACAGGATTAGTAATTACTTCGGCTTCTCTATTTATTGATTTTAAATAATCTTCTGCTTTTTCTTTTAATTGTTTGTCAATTTCTTTGTCAAAATCAGCATTTAAAGCTTGTTTTGCCTCTTTTCTAGGAAACATAGCTTCTACTGAATCTCCATATCCTTCACCATCTTCTGCCTCAGTAGCATTTACAAAACAGTATTCTCCTCTATCATTTTTACAAATTATTATTCTGATAGGTATATTAAATGATCCTCCATCTTGGGTAAATATTCCATTTACGAATTCAAATTGATATTCAGAATAAAGTAGATACACTTCAAATTCATTTTCCTTTTGATTTTGACCTAATATAGTATGAGCTTCTGCTTCAAATTCATATTCTTTATCTATTCCTAAATCCACATCTAAATATGCTGAAATCGCATTTTCCAAACTATCATATCCTTTTACCTTATTAGATACTTTCAATATAAAATCTTTATAATTTTCCTTATTTAACGTATTAAATTTAACTCCTAATTCTTTTTCCACTTCTTCTTTTTTGAAATTAACTACTTCAGTCTTTTTATCTGATTTTAATTTGTAATTTATTTCATCTACATTTTTGACAAGAGAAAAAACTATAGCTGCATCCTTATACAAATTATTTTTTATATTTTCAGAATTAGAATCTGTCAATTCATACGATACAGAAGCTTCATAAGGCATTTTTTTGCTTATTTTAGTTCCCTCGTATCCATCATATCCTAAATCCTTAATATTTATATAAGAAACTGAACCAGATATTGATTCCCTATCTGTAGAGTCATCTCTATCCTCTAATAGAACTGCACTATAAGGTCTTTGATCAGATAATGCTTTACTATTTGTAAGAAGAACAATCCCAAGTAATAATACACAGATAACCCCTGTTATAGCTATTATTTTTCGCTTACCCTTTAGGAATTTATTATTTTTTATAGCTTCGATTCTATTTTTAACAGTTTTTTTATCATCTGTCATATTCATAACACCAAGCGATTTCTTGTTTAAATTTAAATTAATCTGTTCTATAACATCTAGCATAGTGAGTCCGTATTTATTGTGTTCTTTTTCATCTAAAATCAATAAAACTCTTTCATCGCAAGCTAATTCTATATCGTTTTTTATCTGCTTAAATAAAAACCAAACAACTGGATTAAACCAATGCATACATTGCAATATTATAAGTACATAATTTATCAATAGATCTTTTCTCTTATAGTGTGATAGTTCGTGTAAAAATATATACTCTAATTTAGAATCGTTTAAATCAACTAAACTTATCGGAATCAATACTTTAGTCTTAAACATTCCAATTATGCAAGGTGAACATATATTATCGCTTATAATTAATTTTATATCTCGCTTTATATTCATCTTTACTTTAGTATTTTCAAATACTTTATATACTTTATCAAATTCATCTGAATCGACAGCTTTCACATTCTTTTTAAAATGCATATAGCTTATAAAATATATACTTAGCATAATAACAAAAACAGCTGCCCATATTATCTTTAAAATATCTATAAATTGAATTTTATTTATTAAATTGGAATTAATTATATCTTTGTTTTGATTTTCCTCTTGAATATCTTCAAAATCATTGTTAGTATCTTTATTACTAGAATTTTCAAAGTCAGAATCGCTTTCTATTCCACTTATATGAACATTCTCCTCAGAACCATCTAATACATTTTCTTGAAAAACACCACTGACATATATCTTTTGATCGACTACGGAAAATACATTAAATAAACTAAAGGCACTTTCCACTCCATAAGGCATAATAAGCTTAAAAATGAATATCATCCAAAGAAGACACATACATTTTTTACTTATTTTATTTTTTAAAATAAATCTCGCCGTTAATATCACTATACCCGTTATAGTCCCGTAAATACTAGCAGTTATCAAATATTTCCAAATAGCATCTATATAAAATCCATTCATATAATTTTCTCCCCTAGCAAAATAAATTCTTCCTTATCGACTTTAAACTTAATTATTTATAATATTTTATCTTAATCCTCATCCTTTAAAATATCTCTTAGCTCATCTATCTCTTCCTTCGACAACTTATTTTCCTTTACAAAACTTAAAACCATTTTATTAATAGATCCATTGTAGAGCTTTTCTAAAAATGACTTACTTGCAGAGTCTTTGTATTCACGTTCACTTATAGCTGGTTTGTATATGAATAATTTTCTATTTGTCTTGTCCACATCTATAAATCCCTTTGACACAAGACGCGTGATTAATGTCTGGATTGTCTTTGGCTTCCAATCGCTGTTGTCTTTTAATTGTTCAATTATCTGTGCGCTTGAACCCTCATTTATTTTCCATAAAACCTTCATAACTTCTAATTCTGATTCTGATATATTTTGTTTCATTTCATCTCCTCCTTTAAAACTTACAAGTGTAATCCTTATACTTATAGATTACATTTGTAAGTTTTAAAAGTCAAGAAATTTTTTAAAAAATAAACCATAGCGCTTTTACCCACTATGGCTATTTCCTCTACAAAATATTATGTACAGCTATATCCGCCCAATTTTATCATTTCGAGAAAAACTGGTGTTATATATTCCTTTGTAATATACGTTCTACAATTACATCTTGGATTAGATGACTTCATTTCAATTTCTGTATAAGGTGCTAATTTTTTGACATATCTAACTAACGAAGAATACTTTTTATCTAATAGTTGGTTTCTATGTATAAACCCCTCATTTTCGTTCCAATATCCAGTCGATACCCATAGGCGAGCTCGTGAGATTTCTTTCTGATATTCGTATATACAAGAAAAACCAGCTTCAATTAATTGACTACGATCTCTATCTAAATATCCATCTTCACTAAATACAAGCTCGCCTACTTCTTGTAAATAAAAATACATTCCCATTTGTCTAAATTCAATATTCTCTATAGAATCATATATTTTAATATCCTTTTTATCTTCTACTACTACTTTAAAACCTAGCTTAAATGCTTTTTGTACTAATAATTTATATGATTCTAAATCCATATAATAATTAATTTGTTTTCCCATATTGTGCCCCTCTAAATTTTATAAATTCACCAAAAGATCTACATCTCGCATTACTTCACTGTAGATTATATCGGTAACTTGACTTATTTTTACTGGATTAAAGCTTTTTCTATCGTAAAAATAAACTTCCTCAATTAAAGCCATTCCCGTACTATCTGGATAAAACCAATCAGAATCTATAATTATATCTGCAATTATATTTTCCTTATAAAATACTTTGTGTAGACCTATCTCGTAATCACAAATCCAGCGTCTTGATTTTAAAATTGCTATAGATTTTTTAACTGGTATTTGTTTATTTGAATATCGAAAGCTACTAGATTTATCTAGTTCATCATCTGATTTTAAATACAATTCTCTAAATACCTGTTTAAAAGGCTGCTCTATCTTTTTATCTGATAAATAATTTTTATATCCATCTAAAACATTATTTTCGTATAAGTCAAAGCTATGTGCAACTCTAATGCTGTCATCTTCATCTACATCGTAAGTATTACCATCGAAATCTATAAATCCGCCTTCTCTTAAAAATCCCAATACTGTATTTTCATCTCTTACAAAAACTAAATTTCTTAAAATAGGCTCCGTAACATAATTTTTCATTAAAGAACTCAGCTCTTTATATTTAAGTTTATTTCTGCTCTCCATAAATTCTTCCATCATCTTTAAGACTCTGTCATGTTGATTTTTTAATTTATCACATACTTCTTTAAGTTCGATTATGTATTGATTCTTTTTATACTTTGCAGGTATGCCCTTTAGCTTTCTTCCATTTTTTATACATTCGATAAAGCTCATTCCTCGATCATCTATCATCAATCTTACTGTGATATCATCTATATCTTTTGGTTTAAAATAGACATCTATATCTCTAGATAGTTTTGCCTCCATATATAAAATAAGTCTCATATCATCACCATAGCCGCTATTAATGGCTAGGTTTTTAATCGCCATTTCACATGCAATTTTTTCGCTATTTCTTCTCTGTGGACCAAACTTTTTGCTTTCTTTTAAAAATTGCTGGATATACTCGTATCTTTCAAATAAATCCTGTTCTCCTTCTATTGGAATCAACGCATAAGCGATTAACATGTCTTTATTTCTTTTTTCTATTATTTTATTTTTGACTTCACTTTTATCTAGCTTACCTGTAACTGCATCGCAAAAATATCTCGCTCTTGAATGCTTATAGCTATGAGAAACGTATTTAGCACTTTTATACAGTATGTCGAAGTTTTCTTTTCCCAAGCTTTCATAGCATTCCTTGAACCATTCTATATCAAAAGCTCCATTTTTTAATTCGTCAGTTTCAAGTGGAGTGTATTGTTTGATAATAGCTTCTGTACTTTTATCTATATATATATTTGCATGAGCTATAAAATAGTAACAGCCACTTTTTAAGTCTTTAAGACCTATACTCTCACCTATTATATCTGCCCATATAGGATTGTACATAGCTACTTCGATTAATTTCTGTTTAGATATCTTCGTACTTTTTAGTGTTTGCTTAAATTTATCTGCATTATCAATATCTAGAGGTTTACATATTTTTAATAAATAGCTTAAAACATCTATTCTGCTAGAAGGGTTCATAACGCCTCTTTCTATTTTTTCATTTCCTATTCCATTTATTATTTGGACTAATAATTCAGATGAATAAATTATTTCTATATCTTTTATAATTTTAGTAAAGTCAGATTTTCCGTCTCCTCTTTTAATTTCTTCAGATATAATTGTACTCATTATTTTTAAATATATATCGAAAATCAATTTATGATATTTTTGCTTGTCATTGCAGTTTTCATCTCGACCTGCAAAATATTTATCGTAAACCCTACTATTTTTGTTAGATAAAGCTTCATTTAGCATTTTAATACTTTCAACTAAATCTAAATTTTCAAATACAACTTTGTAAAACATATTTTGATCGATTAACTCTAATTCGTATAATTTTATATAGTCAAAAATATTAGTCAAGCTTTTAACTCCATTTTGAAAATAAATAGAATTAAAATCACAAAGTAAATCTAGCTGGTATTTTATTAGAAAGCTCTCGATAAACCCTTCTCTATCATCGTAGCAATTTAGCTCTTGTAAAAATACTCTTATTAAATTCAAAGATAGTAAATTAAAATCTTCATTTTCAATATTAAATAAGTTCTTATCAACTCTATTTACAACCTCTACTAAAACCTGCTTAGATATTTCAAATATATCGCTCTGATTTTTATATGTATCAAATAAAGCGTATATTATAGCTCTAACCTTACTTGCATGAGTTAGATTACTGACATTTACGTTGAACTCTTTTCCAAATATGTCTTGAATATACGGACAAGCATCTTTATACAATTTTTTATTCGACTCTGCAATAAAACAAAGCTTTATATTGAATAAAGTATCAAAATCTTTTATGTGGTTTTTATAAAAATCAATCCATAGCTCGGAAAATGGAAGGTTCTCTATAGCTGATTTGCTATCGTTTTTTTCAACAGCCGATACTTTATCTCCTAATTTATACTCAGCCCCAAACCTATCTACAAAGCTTTTATCTTTGTTTTGTTCTATTAGCTCAGATAACTCCTCCATAATTTTCATAATATCAAAATTGCTCAATTTGAATATTTTCCTAGATTTATTAGACCCGTATTTCGTTTGTAAATTTATATAGCTTCTATCTTTAATTTCAAACGATACACTAGAATTGTATAAATTATATTTTTTATCTTCTGTATCCTCAGATTTATATATTAAATCTATAATAGATTTTTCTCTATCAGTTGGAGCTTTTATTTTTAAAACTCTACTTCTAAACTTCTCATATAACTCCTGTCTATTCTGATTTTTAGATAATTCAAGTAAAATATCAAGTCCACCCATTCTAACGCTTTGATTGGATGATTTAAGTAACCTATCTATACAGGATGTTAAATATTCATCCCTCGATTTTAAAATCAACCAAGTAGCATTAGCCCTTATTTGGCTTGTTTTTCTAGTATATAATTTTTCTATTTTTTTATATTCACTGTCTTTTAAGTCTAAACTGTTTAAAATATCAAATGCCACTTTATAAGTACTCTCATCTCTATCACTCATAAATGATATCAACGTATTTCTCTGATTGTTATTAACTGGATATCTAAGTAAAAGCATAAGCATCATACCTCTACGTCCAGTATCAACATTTTTTATAAATTCACAGCTCTGATCTATTAAATCCTCATCATCCATCATATAAATAAAATTACATATTATGTAAGCTACTTTTGATTTTTCTAAACGTATTTTTTCATATGGAAACTCATCTGTAGAATACACAATCTCCTTCTTATCAATACAATTATATACTTCAACAAAAATTTTATAATACTCAAAAGCCTCTTCTTTATCTTTAAAACATTGATTTAAAAAGCTCTTTCTTTTATTAGACATAATATCTTTATTTACACATTCTTCATCGCAATAAAATTTATAATCTCTATAATTAAAATAAGAAAACTTATATTCATAAAAATCCTTATAACAAGCAACTAATTTTAAATCTCGATTGTATTTCTTTAATACTTTTTTAGCAGCATCAAAATAACGATTATCTTCAGAGTTCCTAGCAACTGAATTTAAGTAATAATACAAAGCTAATAGCTTATCATGATTTCCTTCTTCTATAAAACCATCAATTTGCGAACACACATCTTGTATATTATAAAATCCCGTACTCCAAAGACCTATAAAAAACTCTTCCTTATCTCGACTATTTAAAAGATCCAGTCTATAATTTTTATCCTGCAATGATTTTGAAATTTTATTTATCATTCTATATGCAACTTTATACAAGCCATCGATGTTATAGATATCTATCCACTGAAGAAACGAGCTTCTAACAAAAGAAAATCTAATCAAATTATTTCTATCTATTATATCTAAAAAATATACAAAAGATTTATCTACACCACAATTTATATTTTCACATATCAATCTAAGTATATCCTCTTTAACCTTTTCAGCTTCTATTAAATCTCCAAGCAGCTTATGCATTTTCTGATTGTCGCTTTTTATAATTCCTCTAATTATATCTTTGTTCATAGGGTATACATTTTCTTTTCCAGAAATAATCTCAGATATAACATTTTCTACCTCTGAATCTTCAAAATCCAACCTAGCTTCGATTACATCTTCTAAAGCTACATTTCTTTTTATATATTCATACATATAATCGCTTATATTTAATTTGAGTATATCTACAAGAGAAGTTTTTAAAAAAGAAAATTTAGAAACGTTATACATAACGCCAAAAATATTGCAAATTTTAAATGTGTAATCATAACTTCTAATACTCTTTATACCATAGCTTCCCTTTCCCAACTGAAATCTATTCAATTTATCAATTAAATGTAAATAATCACCTTGCAAATTCGGTTCTATAAATACATCTAATATTATTTTATACTCACCTTTAAATATATCACTAGGTTTTTTATATGTGCCATTTTTAAAATTAGCACTTATCTTCTGCTCTATCTCGAGAGTTATCTCTCCTGTATACGAATACCTAGAGTATTTCAAATATATATCCTCACATATTTTTGCCATATCCTCTGGTATTTTTAAAATTTTATCTCTTATACTTTTTTTAAATTCATTAGGCGTTGTTCTATCATTTAATAACTCCCCCATAGTAGACCTCCTAAATTTACAGCGAGTAAAATATACTTTCACTCGCTGTTTAAAATTTAAATACATATAAACTATCTTAATTTATTTAAAATTTTGTATTTGATTTAGTATATAAGGATCCTTTATCTTCTTATCTTCTGCAAATAAAACTATCTTAGACATAATCTCAGCAGTCTTAGGGTCTTCATCTATAAAAGGCAAGAATAATTTTCCTCTATGACTAGATTGTACTGCTACTACGTTTATAGCGCTACCTCCTATTTGATGAACTACACCGCTTCCCAAGTGTACAGAATAATCTCCTCTACATCCCTTTATAACTGCGTGTCTTTCTTTGATTTCCACATTATCTAACTTAAATAATTCTAAATTAAATTTAAATATTTCTCGTCTCATTTCAATAGTAGACATACTAGTTTCAGGATCGACTCCACCTACATGTGCCACACTTATAGCTAGGTCTGTATCTCTCATTACCTCGCTGAAAATTATATCTGGAATCTCTTGTATTTTTTTAGGCTCGAAGCTCTTTCTATCGTAGAAGCTGACACCTTCAAGTGTAGGTGCTTCTATATCGCTTGGAGAAAACCAATCTGCTACAGCGTATATATTTGCTACTATGTTTTCTTTATAGAATATCTTTTGAAGTCCATTTTCGTAGTCGCAAATCCAACGTCTTGATTTTAAAGTCGATACAGTCTTTTGAGTTTGTATTTGATTTCCCGCATATCTAAGACTTGTGTCTTTATCTAATTCGTCATCAGTTTTTACATATAATTCTCTAAATACTTGTTTAAATGGTTGTTTTATTTGTTTTTCAAATAAATATTTTTGGTATTCATGTAAAACTTCATTTGCGTATAGATCAAATACATGTGCAACTCTTACTACATTATCATCGCTTAAAGCATATACTTTTCCATCAAAATCTACAAGTCCCTCGTCTGTGAAAAATCCCAAAGCTTCGCAATTACTTACTCCTACACTATCCTTTATAAAAACTAAATTTTTCAAAATAGGATTTACAACGGGATTATCGATTAAAGTCTTTATTTCTCTAAAATAGAACTCCTCCTTATCCTCCATAGCATCTTCCATCATTTTTTTAGCTCTACTGTACTGATCTTTTAATTTTTTAACTATATTCTTTAGATTTACTATATAGTAGTCTTTTTTGTATTTAGCTGGCACTGATTTTAGCTTTTTGCCGTTTTTAACACATTCTATAGCTCCCTTGCCGTATTCATCTATAACTAGCTTAACTGTTATATCGTCTATAGTGTGTTCCTCTAAATAAATTTTTATATTTTCAATTAATTTATTTTCCATATTCAATGTAAGTCTCATAGAGTCCTTGTATCCACTGTTGATAGCTAGATTTCTAAGAGCCATCTCACAGGCTATTTTTTCACTGGCTCTTCTTTGAGCACCAAATTGCTTGCTTTCTTTTAAAAATTGTTGTATATACTCATATCTTTGAATTAAATCCTTTTCATCTTTTAATGGAATTAATGCATATGAAATCAAAAGGTCTTTATTTCTCTTTTCAGTTATTTTTTTTCTGACTTCATTTTTATCTAGCTTGCCTGTAACAGCATCACAGAAATATCTAGCTCTAGTATGCTTGTTGCTATCTGAAATATATTTAGCAGCATCGTAAAGCACGTAAAACATCTCTTCTCCAAGGCTTTCATAGCATTCCTTGAACCAATCTATATCAAAAGCACCGTTTTTAAGCTCTTCAATTTCCAAAGGTGTGTATTTTTTTATTATCGCCTCTGTCTTACAATCTACATCTTCGTTCATATGTGCTATGAAGTAGTAACAGCTTCTCTTCAAGTCCTTCATATCTAGATAATCACTTATAATATCTATCCAGCTTAAATTATACATACATACTTCTATAATTCTTTCTTTAGTAATTTGTGTATCCTTTAATAAATCAGCTAAAACATCTTTATTGTCTGTCTTCAGAGGTACACATACCTTTAGTAAATGACTGAATATATCTCTTCTACTACCTCCAAAAAAGTATGCATCTCCTCTATTCAACGTATCTGATCCCATAGCCTTAAGTATCTGTACTAACCTCTTGCAAGAATATATTATTCTGATATTAGGTATTACATTTGAAAATTCAGTTGTCATCTCTCCTCTTTTTAGTTCAACATCTAATACCACATCGATTATAGTCTTGTAAATTTCATCTATTAAGTCTATATCCTCTTGATTGTTAATATCTAAATATTTGCTATATCTTTCGTATTCATCTTCATATCTATATAATTCTTCATCTTCTTCTGTAAATTCATATCTTATATCATCTACATTAGTTTTACATTCATCATCGTGTATAGACATCACCATTTCGCCTAAAGTACTTACACATCTTCCTAAATCTATGTCTTCAAATATAGTTTTATATAAAAGCTCTTTAGGTATTAAATTCATTTTATAGAGCTTTATATAATCAAATAAATTATCCAGACTGTATTCTTGATATTGTCGTATAGATTTATAATCGCACAATTGATCTATTTTATTTTTTATTAAAAAAGCTTCTAAAAACTGCTCATCATCCTGCCACAAATCTATTGCATATAAAAAAGGCTGCATCATGTCCATAGCTAAAAAGTTTCTTTTATTTAAAGTTAGGTGATTTAGTTCTACCTTTTCAGGTATATTGCTCATAACCTTTTTAGATATTTCATACATGATTTCTTTATCATAGTAAGTTGCATATAGAGCATTTATTATTTGTTTTATTGAAAACTCGTGCTTTATATGGCTTATATCTATTGAGTAATCTCTTTCAAATAAATTTTGTACGCTGTTTTTCATACGTTTAACAATTGAATCTCCTTCACAATTTAGATAGTGAACTAAATTAAATAATGTTAAAAAATCACCAATATACTTTTTATAAAAATCAATCCATATATCTGGATAAGGCAGATTTTCTACAGGCTTTATCTTATAATCATATTCTATCTCTATACCATCTCCTATTAAAAGCTCTTCTCCCCAAAATGTAGTGTACTTTTTATCTTTATTTTGTTCTATAGTATCAGATAACTTATATATTATCTCTAAGGCGCGTTCTTTTTCCATATTGAAGATTTCACTTATAGATTTGTTTTTTATACTAAGTGCACCATCTGATTTTGTTGTTGAAAACTCGTCTAATTTACTTTTTAAAAGCTCAGTGTCTAATTTTAAATCTTTTTCATATAAGCCGTATTTTTTAGAATTATGAACTATTTTCTCTTCACAAATAGATTCGATCATTACACTTTCTTTATCAGTTGGATTTTGAATATTTTTAACCTTTTGCTTAAAATCCTCGTACAAACTCGCTCTATTTTCATCCTTAAACACAGATATTAAAATATCTAAAGCTCCTATTCTCAATTCTTCTTTATTCGAGCTTAAAAGTCTGTCTATGCTAGCTTTTAAAAACGTATCGTCTGATTTTAAAATTAAAGCTGTTAAATTTGCCCTTATATCTCCAGATTTTCTAGTGTATAGCTTCTCAATTTTAGTATATTCATCTTGGCTTAAATCCAATTTATTTAAAATCTCAAATGCTTTTTCATATGTATTTTGACTTCTATCTCCTAAAAATGAGATCAGTGTATTCATTTGCTTTTTATTTTTAGGATTTTTAAGTAAAAGATATAAAAGCTTATATCTCTCATTTGCTGGGACATTTTTTATAATAGGACACACCTCGTCGATTATTTTTTCATCGTCTATTATATACGCCAAGCAGCACAAGATATCTGCTATATCTGATTTTTCTATAACTATATTTTCATATGGAAATTTATCATTGTGACTTATAACTATTTTACTCTTATCCATAGATTTAAATATATTCATAAATATATCAAAATGCTTCAATGCTTCTTCCTTGTCTAAATGTATATTCATATAGTATTCTTCATCCTCATAAAAAGAATCATCCTTGCATTCTCTGTAATAAATCCTTTTTATGTAAAATAAATTATCCCTGTAATACGGTAAATACGCAGCAACTAATTTTATATTTTTAGAATATTTTTCTATAATTTTAATAGCAAGGCGATACTTATAATCATTTAAATTTATCATGCTTATATAATATACTGATACTATTAATTTATCCTCATCGCCTATTTCTATAAGCGAATCTATATATCTCTCAACTTCATTTAAGTCATAAAATCCTATACTCCAAAGAGCCACCATAAATTCTATTGTATCCTCGCTGTTTAAAAGCTCATTTCTATATTCCTTATTTTTTAAAGCCTCGACCATAATATTTACAATTTTAGGAGTTATTCTATGTACCTTGTCCTCCTCGTATATACCTATCCATGTGCATACAGATCGTTTTACAGATGAAAATCTAATTAAATTATGCTTAACTATTACATCTAGTAGATAGATAAACGACTCGGGCACTCCACAATCCATACAATTACATATAACCTGTCTCACACCTTCTTGTAATTTAGCTGCCAGTAAAAAATCACCTAAAAGCTTGTACATCTTTTCGTTATCACTTTGTATTATACCTATAATCATATATGGCTCTACTGTATGTATATTATTTTCACCTAAAAATACTTCCTCGATTGCTTTT
>NZ_JALEXO010000203.1 GCF_022780145.1 Intestinibacter sp. | reverse complement strand
GTTTTCATCGTAAGGATCTTTTCCTTTTCTCAGTAATTCGCTTCCCTTTTGTAAAAAAGATTTTGCCTCCTCTACATCCTCAAAACTTTTATATATAGCCCCTTTTACACCTTTTATGTACTTTTGACACTCGCTCCAAGAGTCCACTAATTTATTTTGTACCCTCTCATTTTTTGAAAAATCAAATCCTTCTTTTATAGCGTATACCTTTTTCTTTGCCATATGTTACCTCCTGTTTTTAAGCAAACAACAAATACACCAATGTCGGTATTGTAAATACACTGGCGAGTGTTGTTATAAATATTGACTTCGATGCTAACGATGTATTCCCTCCAAATTGGTTGCAAAACATAATCGCAATAGTTCCAACAGGCATAGCTATTAAAACGACTAAAACTCCTAAAACCATAGCATCGTGCACGATAAACTTAAGCACCCACCAAAATAAAATAGGCATAATAATTTGTTTTATTATCGTATAAATATATATTCTGATATCGCTTACTACTTCCTTTATTGGAATTTCTGCTAGAGAAGAACCTATTATCATCATAGCAAGTGGTGTCGTTATAGACCCTACTAAATCTGACGTCTCACCGATTATCACAGGCATCTGCCATTTTGTAAGGTAAATTACAACTGCTATTATAGAAAAAATTATACCTGGATTTATCAATTTCTTATAGTCAAACGATACCTTTCCCGCTCCAGATATTAAAAATACTCCATAGCTAAAACAGAATATATTAAAAACTAAATTGCATATAGATGCAAAAAATAGAGCTTCCTTTCCAAATATTGCTTGAATTACTGGATACCCCATAAATCCTATATTTGAAAATATAGTCATAAATTGATATAAATTTCTATCTTCTTTAGCTACTTTTAAAATTCTAGCAAAAAATATGCCTATAAACGGCAATACGACATATACAGCTACTGAAAGTAAAAATATCTGAAGCACGGTATTCAAATCACCTTCTACAGGCTCTGAAACAGAGTATAAAATAAGTGCAGGCGATGTTACATTTAACACCAATGAAGATAATTTTTGATTTAACTCTTTATCTAGTATTTTTACTTTGTTGGCTATATATCCTACTATCATAACTAAAAACAATATGACCATTTGGTTTATTATAACCTGTATATCCATATATTCCCTCCTTCAACACAAAAAAGTCTTGAAGTGATAAATCACTTCAAGCACTATAAATTATTTTATCTCATTATTATATAAGCTAAATACACGACGTAAAGTGATGATAAAACGACGCCTTCTCCTCTACTAATAGTTCTCTTTGTAGCTGAAAGCAAATAAGCTAAAAGAGTTGTAAGTATCATTACAAGCATATCGTAAAATACAATCGGATGAACTGCTATACTGTGTATTGATGCTGATATACCAAGTACAAATAGCAAATTAAATACGTTTGAACCTACAGCATTTCCTATAGCTATATCACTTTCGCCTTTTCTAGCTGCAACTAGACTTGTAACTAATTCTGGCAGAGAAGTTCCTACAGATACTATAGTTAAGCCTACTAAGTTTTCACTCATACCCCAAGCTAGAGCTATATTGCTAGCTGAGTTTACTACTAACTGACCACCTATTACTATTCCAGCGATTCCTAAAATACTGTATAGTATACTTTTTGAAAGTGCAATTTCTTCGACTTCGTCTTCTTGTGCTTGATCCTTAGATGTAAGAGCCATCTCAATTAAGTAGTACATAAATATCGCAAACAATGCTAGTAATATATACCCATCTGCTCTAGATAACATATTTTGTGTAGCTCCATCTTGGAATCTAGTATCGTGTGATATTACTGCAAGTACAAAGCAAGCCAAGGTTACAAATGGAAACTCCTTTATAATCGTACTCTTTTGAACCTTGATAGGCTTTACTATAGATGTTAGACCTATTACAACTAAAAAGTTAAATATATTAGATCCTACTACATTCGCTATTGCCATATCATTTTGGCCTTTTAGAGCTGCCGTAACACTTACTGCTGCTTCCGGCGCACTCGTCCCAAATGCGACTATTGTAAGACCTATTATTAAAGGAGGGATACTAAATTTTTTAGCTATAGATGATGCTCCTGATACGAATCCATCTGCTCCTTTAATTAAAAATAAAAATCCTACTAATAATAAAATATAATCCATAATTTTTCACTCAGAATTTGAGCAATTCTCCCTTCTTTTTAGATTTTCAATATTTAACATATTTTATCAATATCTACAATATATTTTACATCATAATACTGCACTAGCAACTTATTTTTTTGATTTTCATAATATTTTACACTTGCTTTTATAGATCTCTGTTTTATTTGTCTATTTACATAATCTGCTAGATTTAAAGTATGTGATTTAACCTGATTGTTTTTTAATATGTCTGTTATTAGCTCTACGATTATATCTTTTCTGCTCTTTTTCATATGATAGCGTATATAATTTTCAATATCAGAGCTTCTAATATTTGTTATTTTACAGCCGTGGAGGTTTTGTTCTAGTTTTTTGTTTATATAATCGTTATTTCCCATATCAAATACGATAAACACTCCGTAATCGTATTTACTTCTAAGTATTCTCCCTAATGCTTGTTTTACTTTTATTATCATCTGAGGGTAGTTTACTTGAAAATAACTCCTTTTAAATTTAGTCATTATGCTAAAATAAAGCGGATCTCTTGGATTTAAGTTAGGCATTTTATCTAGAGTTACACATACTAGTCCATCTCCAGGTACATCCACACCTTCAAAGCAACCCTTAGAGCCTAAGACTACACTTTTATTTTCTACATTTTTTAGTGATTTAATTCCTTTTTTGTTTGTATATATTTCGATGTCTTTTTCGTGCAATCTATCTACTAAAATACCGTATGTATCCTCCTGTCTTTTTCTGCTGTTGAAAAGACATAGTACGTTTGAATTAGTAGCCTCTATAGATTTTTCTATATTTAAAGCCATATTTTCTATGAAATGTTCATCTCTATAGCCTCCCATATCGGTGATTTTCATAATCTCCAATCTTTTTTTGTAGTCGTAAATAGGGTCTATAATTTTTTTAGTATTATTTACCTTGTCGATTCCCAAAGTGTTTGTAAAATACTCCATATCGTTGTCGACACTTAATGTAGCAGATAGAAAAATTCCACTAGTCAAGGTAGAGAGTATATTTTCTCTAAATAAATCTGCTAAGTTTAGAGGAACTACTTTAATCGAAAAGTTTTTAAAATCATTTGAGATAGTCACTATTCTCGAAAATAAATCGTCCTCTTCGTATTCTAAAAATTTTTCTAAGGTTATAGATATTTCCTCCAAATCCTTTAGCTTTGATTTTCCGTATTTGTATATTTCACTTTCCTTATCTATCCAGTCATCCTCCATATTTCTATCTAATAATAACATTATCTGCTTCACGTTAGACAATATGCCTTCGACATTGTACTTTACTACTTGAGTATATGGCTTGTAAGTGACCTTTATATACTGGTTGTTTTTATATAAAACACCAATTTCATCATCTTGTTGTAAATTTAGCTCCCAACTCAAATCGTAATTTACTAATGAGTCGTATCCTTCATCTACGCCGAAATCTAGTATTTCGTGTATTTTTTCAAATATAAAATTTATATTTCTGCTTATCTTTTGTTTTATCTCCCTGTCCAATTTAATCTCTGCATAAAATCTATCTATCGGCTTTATTTTCCTTTTTTGTCTTTCTCTTATTTCGTTGTAGTATCTAGAAGTACTTGAAAATTCACTCGGATAGATCTCTTTTAAAAAATATCTAAAGCTATTATATTCTATCTCCTGTGAGAAAAAATCATATCCTTTTTCGACTAGATTGTGAGCTTCATCTACTATAATATTTTCTAGAGGCTTTTCGTCTACATAGGGCCATCTAGCAAGTAGAGAGTGGTTTATAACTGTAATATCTTCATCCTTTAGCTCCTCGACTCTTTTTTTGTATAGACAGTTTTCATAGCATTTTTTAGGCTTACATAAGTCGACATCACAGACTACTTTAAGTAAATGATTTTTAAGCTCTTTAAAATGATTTAAAACCCAGTAATTTATCTCCTCGATATCTCCGTATTTTCCATCCTTTATTAAATTTTCGATAATTATTATAGATAATATGTCCTCGTAAGTTGGATTCTCGGCTTCATAATCTTTCTTATAATCGTAAAATTTACTCTTGCATATGTAGTTGTTTTTGCCCTTTATATATCCATAGCTGACTTTTCCTGAAAGACCTAATGAGTTTATCACATTTGGCAAATCCTTATCCATAAGCTGAACCTGAAGCTCTTTTGTGGCAGTTGAAATTATTATTCTCTTTTTAGCATATCTCGCCTCTAACACAGCTGGAAGCAAATACCCTACGCTTTTTCCAATTCCTGTAGGTGCCTCTATACACGCTATATTGCTAGATATATTGTTAAAAGTCTCTCTAATCAATTTAGTCAAATCGTATTGACCTTGTCTAAATTCATAGATAAATCCCTTTTTACTGCCCCAAATACTTTCCTCTTTTAAAAGCTCTTCATATTCTGCATTGTATTTTCCCATCAATTTAAAAATTTCTTCTTCCTTTGAATTATCAATTTTAGCTTTCTTATCTTCCTTTTTTTCATATACTGTATTTGTCAAATCCTTCAAATCGTAATTTGCACCATTTATGTACTCAGACCAATCCCAATTTTCAAGTGAGTGTTTATTTAGATAAGAATCTATTTCAAACGTCAACGGATACAATGTTAGCTTGTCGTCCTTTTCAAGTCTATCTTTAAATCTTAAAATTAGAGCATTTACCACATCTATAGTATCAACTACATCGTAAATAGCCCTGTGTACTTCGTCTTCTTTATTTTTCGTAATTGCTTTTTTTAAATAATCTAAGTTAAATTCTCTGTGAAAGGGTTCTAAAATAGCCGCCAATTCCATAGAATCTATAAATTTATTATTTATTTTACCTATATGTAAGCTTAAAAATTCTTTTTCAAAATTTTTATTGTGACAAATTATTGTTTTATCTTCTATAAAATCTAAAAAATCTTTTTTGACTTCATCTAATAGAGGAGCTTTATCTAAGTCTTTTTGATTAAGATTTTTGCAAAGAGAAAAAATTTCAGGTGGAACTTTAAATTTATTTTTTACAAGTGTATCAAAAATAGATATATTGTTTTCTTTATCTACTTTTATAGCTCCAATTTCTAGAATTTCACTGTTTTTAGGATTTAATCCACTTGTCTCTATATCTAAAAAAACTACATCTTTTACAATACTTATAACCCTTTTTTCCATATAATATCTCCTTTCTAAATCTTAATCATTACATTTATAAATTATACTTTACTACATTACGTCGCATTAATAAATAAAATTTTTTTATACAATAATAACCATTTAAAACAAAATTTTTCCTATTAATATTTTACAGGAATATTTTTAGCCAATTTTAAAGAAAATATTATTAATTTAAATTAATTTATGAGGAGGACTTACTTTGAAAAACAACAATTACGGAAATTACTTTATTATAGGATTTTTCGCGATTTTACTTGGAATCATCGCAATTACAAATTCTAATTTATTTAATAAATCTAAAACTCAAATTTTAGACGGTGATTTAAGTACTCGAGAGTACAATTGGTATTTCAATCCTAGAGAAGACCACAAGCAGCCTGACCCTATAAAGGAAGCTGAATTCTTTAAAAATTACGACACCTATTATGTAGGCGACAAAGACGAAAAGGTCATATACCTGACATTTGACGCTGGATACGAAAATGGATACACAAATCTTCTTCTAGATACGCTAAAAAAACACAACGCACCCGCTAATTTTTTTGTAGTCGAACACTACATAAAAAGCAACCCTGATTTAGTAAAGAGAATGGTAAACGAAGGTCATCTAGTATGCAACCATTCCAAAAGCCACGTATCTATGGCTAGTATAGACAATGTAGATAAATTTAAAAACGAAATACTCTCTGTAGAAAAAGCCTACAAAGAAGTAACCGGCAAAGATATGCCTAAATACTTCAGACCTCCTATGGGCAAATTCAGCGAGAGATCTTTGAAATACACACAGGACTTAGGGTATTCTACTATATTTTGGAGCTTTGCATATGTAGATTGGTACGATTCAAACCAACCTAGCCATGAAGAAGCCAAAAACAAAATTTACTCTAGAACTCATCCTGGAGCCATAGTTTTACTTCACTCAAACTCACAAACTAACGCAGAAATATTAGACGAGGTCCTAACTCACTGGGAAAATGAAGGCTATACAATAAAAAGCCTAGATTATTTAACTAAAAAACAATCTAATTAATTTATTAAAAAAACTGAGGAGCTTTTAAAATAACTCCTCAGTTTCTCTATGCCTCTAAAAATATATTTTTACCGTTGTAACTACAACTCCAATACGGTTTATATATGCTAAATACATCTGACAATACTATATTTTCACTTTCATATTTTCTATATCGTCTTTCTATTTCATTTCTAATATTGTTTTTAAAAAAATAATCATCTATCTTAGATTTTTCTACACAGCTACTTGCAATATATCTTTTTACCGTAGCTGGAACTTCATCTACGAGCTTAGTATGACCTGTATAAGTATTTAGAATAATAATTCTATAATCGCTTTTTAAAAATCCATTCTCTATTTTATCTACCTTGTATTTTAAAATTTTATACTCTATATATCTCAGGTTTATATCATTGATTTTCTTATTAAATTGTATTACTTTACTTAAAAGCGGAATTTTCTCAACTAAACTTTTCAAAGCCTCCTTCTCACTTATTTTAATCTCAACTGAATCGACCAACATAAAACCCCTCCTCAGAAATTTGTAATACAAAAATATTTGAATTTATAATATTTATATGAACATATCGCTTTTATAAGAATTTATTTTTTTAATATTATATAATTTCCTATGTATTATAAAAAAGGTGCTATTTAAACAAATTTTCATCGTCTAAACAGCACCTTTATTAAAATATATTGATACTCCTATTTAACATCTAAAATTCCATATCCGTTTTCTATAGTTTTACCTAATATTTGTAAACCTATAGGATTATTGAAAATCGGACCATCTACTACAAAAGTATGGTATTCTCCATTTTCGCCACACGCATCAGATCCAGTTTTCTTGATTTCTTCTACAAGGTCTTTATCTAATACCTTGCCTAAAAAATCCTCACTCATATTTTCCAAATTTACTTTTTTTATCACAGCCTTAAATCCACTATCTATAAATTCATGGACAAGTGCTTCTCTATCTTTATTCCATAGAGGCAATTCGTAGTCAAGACCAGCATTAGTAGCTCTATCTATGTCCCACTTTTTATGAAGCTCTATATCTATATCTCCATATACTACTGTAGTAGCTCCCATTTCCTTTGCCACTAATAATTTCTTTTCAAATTCTGTCTCGTATTCACTAATATCACATTCAACGTATATTATAGGTATATCTAAGCTTTTACTAGCTTCTTCTAATAATCTCTTATTTATTGAATGTGTCCAAGAATCTGTTGAATCCTTTTTTATAGTAGTGATCAATGCCACAGGTGTAAATCCTTCTTTTATTTTTTTATACATGGCAAGCATGCAGTCTTTTCCACCACTATAAGACATTACAAACTTTTTGCTATCCATCGTGTCACCTCATCTGAATTTTATTTACTTTATAATTTAATAATATTTTAATTTAATTTTTTTAAATTTTCTATAACATACTAACTGCAGCTTCTATAAATCCCTTGAAAATTGGGTTAGCTCTATTTGGTCTACTCTTGAATTCTGGATGGTATTGAACACCAACATAGAATTTATTTTCTGCTA
>NZ_JALEXO010000176.1 GCF_022780145.1 Intestinibacter sp. | reverse complement strand
CATTAATTGTTCACGTAATACAGAAGCTAAACTACTTTCTGGATCAACCATTAAGTTTCTCTTCACACCATTAATGAAAAAATGTCTCTTTAATAACAATTCTAATTCCCCCTTTATATAAGCCTATAACTCTTAAATAATTTAAACTTCCAAAACAGAAGCTTAAACTAAATTAAAATTATATATATCAAAACCTTTTCCTTTAAATTGAAAAAGTTGTGATAACCAACCAAAATTAATCAGATAATCAATACTTTGAAAATATATTATATTTAGAAAATTTTAAATAAATTAAAAATTTATCAAACATCTACTAAAATTAGTCCAATAAAAAATCTCCTTTTACTTAAAGGAGATTCACTTCTAATTAATATATTCGACTAATATTAACCAGTTCTCTCCTTTCCATTGGGAGGCATATTCATTTCTAAATATACCCTAACGTTTTAGTTTCCATAATAAATATTCTTATCTTAGGTAAACTAAAATCGGAGAATTTATCTAATTTTCATCAATATTTTTTATTTGTATTTCTTATTGATTTATATTTAAATCATATCAGCTTTTACAGTATTTGTCAATTTTATATTGGAATAAAATCAAGTATACATGTATACAAAATATTTTCAAAAACATAATACACTTTTCAAATGTCTGCAAAAATAGGTCTCAAATATTCATTATATTTTTTATAAATTTTTAACAAAGCTCCTATAAAAATTTGTTTTTCGACATTTACTTTTTTATCTATATTGTAAAAAATTAGAGGATATTTATACTTTTTATAGAAATTATATTATATATAAATAATAACTTATAGTATCGACAGGTGTTATTTTTATGCATCTCGATTTCTAGTATATAATGGAGGAAATAATATGACAAAAATAGGTAGAAATGATTACTGCCCTTGTAGAAGCGGCAAAAAATATAAAAACTGTTGTATAAATCAAGTCGATAGGGACAAATTTTTAAAAGATACTTTAAATGCACAATATATAGATTTTAATTATATGATTGGTGAATTAATGAGCAGCTCACAACTTTTATATGAATATCTATGTGATAATCTTAGATGGATCAGAAAGCCTATTATGTGGCTTCATAATCCAGATTTAAAGGGAAACATGAGAAGCCTTCAGCTTGGAGACGACACATATGCGATTTTACTTAAAGAAATCCCTGTAAATAAAAATGATTATTTTGATTTAGCTCATGAAATAGGACATCTAGTGCTATCAGAATCTGGATATCCAAGCTGCTCTATAATCGGCAATGATCCTAAAAAAGGTTATTTAGCTTCAGTATTAAACAATGTTATCTTAGATCCTATAATAAACAGACAATTGAAACAATATGGATTTGATTTTAGAGCTCATATTGAAAAATCAATAAAAATACAAGTTCCTGTAGTTAAATCATATCAAGAAGAAGAAAAATTACACAAATATGATAGACACTTTTTAAAATGTCTATTAATCCAAAAGATCTTAGACTGGAACTTACTTGATGACGATATAGAAAACCCATTTGAGGAGATTTACAAACAAAAATATCCAACTATATACAATGAAGCCTTAGAAATAATTCAATATATAAAAAGCCTAGAATGGAATACTCCTCAAATAGCAAGTGAAATATTAAATAAGATAATAAAAGACAACGATATGACAGACACTATACAAATCATGTAAATAAATACGCCCCAATTGATGTAATTTTAACTCGTCAATTGGGGTTTTTCTTAATTAAAATAGTTCTTCATCCTCTATTTCATCCAAAACTCTTTTAAACTCATCTCTAGCTTGCTCTATCAAAATGCTATCCTGCTTATCTAAAACAGACTCAAACTGCATAATAGCATTTCCTATAATCTGTCTATCTTCACCAGTAAACTCCTCGTACATTCTCTCTCCTCTGAAAAGAAGCTCCTTGTTCTTTTCTTGGTCTCTAGGGTGAATTTTTAAATAGCTTAGCTCTTCAAATCTAGCCTTTATCTCTTCTTCTGAAATTTTTTCATTTCCTTTTTGTATAATAACCTTTTTCTTTTCACCTGTTGAGTTCACCTTTACAATGACTTCCAATATAGAATTTATATCGTATGTATAGGTTACATCAATAGATTCTGATCCCTCTGGTCCTTTTGGCACGATTACAGCTATTTCACCTAATTTTAGATTGTTTCTCGCAAGTCTACTTTCTCCCTGTAAAATCTCTACTACCACTCTAGTTTGATTGTCGTAAGCTGTATAAAATGTCTCTGTTCTGCTTACTGGTATTACTGTATTTCTCTCTATTATTGGACAAAAATACCCTGATTCTCGCTTGTTGTTCATAGTCTTTACAGATACCTCTGTTCCAAGCGAAAAAGGACATACATCTGTAAGCACGATATCCTTTATACATTCATTTCTCTCCTTCATAGCCGCCTGAAGTGCTGCACCTATTGCGACTGCTTCGTCTGGATTTACGCTGGTATTTGGAAGTCTGCCAAATATTTTTCCGACAAACTTTCTGATTATAGGTAGTCTTGTCGCCCCTCCTATTAAAATTATCTCGTCGATTTGGTTTAATTTTATCTTGGCGTCCTTTAAGCTTCTCTCTATAGGCTTTCTAATTTTAGTTAAAAGAAGCTCACACGATTTTTCATAGTCATCTATATTTACTGATGTCTCATAAGTCACGTCTTCTATGTTGCATTTTATATTAACTGTCTTTTTATTTGAAAACTCAAGCTTTGCCTTTTCACATTGCTTTCTTATGCGAGATATAGTTTTTTTGTCTAGCTTTTCTTCGTCGATACCGACTTTATTTACGAAAAGTCTGTAAAGTACCTCTGTAAAATCCTCTCCACCTATGAAGTTATCTCCTGCTACTGCCCTTACCTCCATGATGTTTTTAAACTTCTCTAGAATCGAAATATCAAAAGTTCCTCCACCTAAGTCGAACACTAAAAATCTAGTGTTTTCATCTCTCTTGTCGATTCCATAGGCTATTGCTGCAGCTGTCGGCTCGTTTATTATACGGTTTACCTTAAGTCCTGCGAGCTCACCAGCTTTTTTCGTAGCCTTTCTTTGATCGTCGTTGAAATACGCAGGTACGCTTATTATAGCTTCTTCGATCTCTGTTTGAAGGTATACCTCAGCATCCTCCTTTAGTGATTTTAAGACAAATGAAGATAATTCCTCCGCTTTAAATTTTTTATCTCCTAAAACAAATTCCTTGTTAGTACCCATACTTCTTTTAAATACATCTGCTGTCATGTCGGGATATAGTATTTTTCTTTCCTTCGCTATTTTTCCGACGTATATATTGTCGTCTTCATCTATACTCACAACTGAAGGTGTAAGATTTTCTCCCAATCTGTTGGGTATCATCTTGGTTTGATTTTTATCAAAATAACAAGCTAAGCTGTTTGTAGTTCCTAAGTCAATTCCTATTATCATAATGTCTCTCCTCAATTTTTATAAAATCCCTATTTTATAAGCTAGTCCAATAGCATCTGTATTTGAACAACTGTATTTAAAGATTTCTTCTAAGTAATCCTTACAAGCTTTTATATTTCCTCTACAATATTCTAAATAAGCTAGAGCATTTAAACCATCTAGACAAACTACATCGTAGCATATAGCACATTTAGGAGCATCAAGCGATTTTTTCAAATAATTTTCAGCTTTTTCATATTCTCCCAAAATAGTATATGCCTCTCCTGTAAACTTATATATATGCGCTTTTTGATCTAGCTTTGATTCTATGCTATCTATAGGAGTATATCTAAGTATTTTATTGGCGTAGTTTTTCGCCTTTTCAATTTCGTTTATGTCTAAACAAATTTTGGCTGCAATTAAATAATTGTTTCTATTATCTTGTTTATATTCCAATTCGTTTATTACATCTGTTATCAATTTTAATGCCTTTTTGCTATTTCCTGTATAGTAAAGTAGTCTTGCTTTTTCTCTCTTTTGGTCAGTATCTGGTTTTATTATAAGAGAATAATACTTGACAGCTTCTTTTATATTTTTCATCTGCCAATTTATATCTCCCATACGCTCGAAATAATCGAAACTCAAATTCGAAGTACCTTCTTTTTTCATAATTTCTTGTAAAATATCTTTTGCCATTTCGAACTGACCAGAAGTTACATATTTATTGTAAACCTGCTCTAATGCATCTATATCATCTGTTTTTTTGTAGTTTTCCATAAAGTACTCGATAGATTTTTCTGTATTTCCTAATTTCCCGTATACTGTCGCCAAGTCATAGCTCAACTGATCTGGCTCTTTGTATTCATTGCTTTCTTCGTATATTTCTTTGGCCTTTAAAAGATATTCACATGATTTTTCAGGTTCATCTAAAATATTGTAGTAGTGTCCAAAATCTATATATACTCCAGGGTGATCAGGTAAATTTCTCTCTAGATAAATCAAATCCTCGTATACATCGTCCATATTACACATATCGAAATTTACTTCAATTCTTCTAAAGTAATCTGTTATATCGTAGTTTAATTCAATTTGCTTGTTGTAGTACTCTAAAGCCTTGTCGTAATTTCCCTTTTCTCTGTAAATATCGCCTAGTTTTTGGTTTGAATAACTATTATCTGGATATAGTTCGTCTAAATACTCGTATATCGCCTTTGAATCATCTAGCTCGTCCTTGTAATATAAAGCCAATGCCTTATAGTAAAGCAAGCCCTGATTTTTCTCGTCGTATTTTAATCCTTTTTCGCAGAGCTCTAAAATCTCATCTTCGTCATTAGTATAGAAAATCATCTCAATGTAGTATAAATATAAATCAGTCGCAAATTCAATATCACATTCTTTATTTTCTAACTTATCTATTAAATCCTTATAGCGCTTTTTAGCCTCTTCTTCATCGCCCTCTTTTCTGATTATAGATGCTTCAAAATAATCCAAATCTTCACAATCGACCTCTTCGCTACGTAAATACCCGATAATATCTTTTGCATCATCTATTTCATCGACTTCTATAAGTATGTTTATCTTGTAAATATACGCAAATAAATCATAAGGACTCATTTCTAGCATTTCATCACATGCATCAAATGATTCTGAGTAAAGTCCAAGCTTGTATAGACTTTCAATTTTTGCCATATATGAAACTCTATAGCTAGGGCATATATCTATAGCTTGATTGCTTGTTTTTACAGTATCCTCGTATTTTTCATTTAAAAACAGGATTCTCATTTTTATAGTTAAAGCAGGTATACTTTTAGGCATGATTTCTAATGCCTTATCGATATTGTATAAAGCTTTATCTAAATCTTCATTTTTCCAATTAAAAAGTGCCTTAAATACATATAATTCGTAAATAGATGCACATCTGTGATTAAATCCCTGTAATTTTTCTTCTGAGCTGTTTTTTAGAGCCTCTTCCCATAACTCTGAATATTCTAATGCTTTTTCATTTTCCTTTATATCTAAATTAATCTTGCTGAGCATATAGTAATAAAAGACGTCTATATCCTCATCAAAATCTATAGAGTTTACAATTTCCATAGATTTTTCTGTTTTTTCCTCTATAAAATATATATCGGCGATTTTTAGTAAGTCTTCCTTACCCAAAATTTCTGTATTTTCTCTTTGCTCAAATTCTCTCAAAATTTTATTATTTAAATTGCCGAGCATCTCTTCTGTGTCGTCATCTTTATATCCATTTAAATGAAGCTTTTGTATTAAATTTTTAGCTTCCATAAGCTTGCCTTCATTTTCATAAATTTTGCACAAACCTTCTACTGCAACAAAATTATCAGGATCTTCTTTTAGAGCCTCTTCATAATAAGGTTTTGCCTTATCAAGATTACCCTTATCAAATAAAATCATACCCTTTAATAAATCTAGGTCCATATCAGAGTTGTACTTTTTCTGTACATCTGATATTACCTCCCAACACTTATCTAGCTCTCCCATATTGTAATAAATAAAGGCTTCTTTTCTATCTAGTTCAGGATGCTTTACCTCTGACAATTTTAGATTTTGAACTAGCTCTATAGCTTCGTCTAGCTTTCCATCTTTATAATATGCGTTCATCTTATAAAATTCACGCAAAAAGCTATCGTAATCTAGCTCTTCATCTATTTCAAACATGCTATAAACTGGATATTCGTCGTATTTGACTCCATCTACGATTATATTGTCTATAAACTCTCTAGGGAAAACCTCGTATAATTCATTTAAATCATCTATAAAATTAAAAAATCCATTTAAAAGACGAATCACATTTGATGGAAGGTAAAAGTTTTTCATAAAATACACCAAAAGCATTTCTCTAGCGTCGTTTTTAGTATCTATATTTTGACAGACATCGTCATTTAAAAGCTCCTTCCAAGCCTTTTCATCATTTCTCGTTTTAAAATTTTTATAAACTTTATCGACTTTTCTAAGCCAGATATTTATATCTTCATTTTCATTATCAAATAAATTATCTTCTTTATCGTCATTTTCTACATCATCATCTATATCTGCATACTCTAAAGCCTTTTCATAAGCCTCTCTAAGCATCATAAACTCTTCTGGTTTGTCTTCTGGATTTGTTTCGCTTAATTTACTTAAATAAGCCTGCTTTATCGCCATCTTGTCTTTTGTCTTTTCTATATCTAGTATTTTAAATATATCCATAAATTCTCCCCCATTATTTTTAAATTTTATTAAGTGTAAATAGTTTATTTATTAAAGTTTACCATAGAAATATTCAGAAAAAAACCTCAAATCACATCTATACTTAAATGCATTTGAGGTCTATAAGCATTTTAATATTGCTTCTTATCCTTTAAAAGCTTCTTGATATATTGGAAATGTACATCTCTCTTTTTAGATCTTGTAGATTTTATATTTGGGAAAGCATTTAATAGTCTTCTATGTATATAAGATTTTTCCTTCAAAGATTTAAATTTCAATTGCATTTCGTCTAGCTTTTCATCAAACGCCATATCCATTTCATCTAGTATTGATTGCAGTTGAACTTCGTTGACTTTTAAAGCTTTCATTTTTTCAATCATTTCCTCTGGACCTTGTTTTAATCTACGTATAAATTCTTCATCTTCGTATAATTTAAGCTTTGCATGAATCTTTTTCATATCTTCAACTATATTAGCTAAAGCATCTACTTTGACTGTTAAAGTATTTAATGCCTTTACTGTAGTCGTTAAATCGACTATTGTAGTAGCCACTGCTAGTACCATAAATACATATAAAACTACACTATTCATTCTACTCAATATATTTATAACAGACGGATGTAAAACTTCAATTACAAATAAGCTTAAAAATCCGAACATAGTGGAATTTAGTAAACACACCTTTCCATGTATATTGAATTTGTAATTTGAGTAATCCCACCACTTAGCGTGAAATAATTTTTCCAAAACTGTAGCTGTTATGTATTCAAGTATAGAGGTTAAAATAAATCCTAATACAAAAACTGCCACCATATTATCTCTATAAGACCACAATCCAGTAATTACAATCAATGCTCCTACACCATAAACAGGACAAATCGGACCATTTAAAAATCCCCTATTTACTATTTTCTTTTGTAAGCAGGAACAGTATATACTCTCACAAAGCCATCCTAAAAACGAGTATATAAAAAAATAAAGTATATAATCCATAAACATCCTCCCATTTTAATAATATAATTTAACCCTTATATTATTTTACATTGCAATTATTACATATTTATTACATTTTTATATTTTCTTTTATCCTAGTTTAATAATTTAATTATAACAAAACTATTACAGCTAAGCATAAATTTACGTTTAATGATAAAATATTGTTATCAAAGTCAAAATAATATCAGAAGGGAAGTAAAATAAATGTTCGACACATACAAAAATTACGATGAATTATCTAAAAACGAAGTCCAAAATATAGATTACAAAATCACAGTAAAAGACGTAAATTCTAAAACTACATGTATCTCCATCCACGGTGGCAATATAGAGCCAGGTACTTCAGAAATTGCAGAAGCAATTGCAGATGGTAAATACAATCTATATAAATTCGAAGGTCTTAAAAACAGCAAAAATGTAATGTTGCATATAACTAGCAGCAATTTCGATGAAAAAAATGCTGATAAACTAGTAGCTAAATCAAAAAAGATAATATCTATACACGGCGCAAAAGGAGATAATCCCGTTACATATATAGGTGGTCTAGATAAAGAGCTCGGCAAAAAAATTGCAAAATGCCTCACAAAAAAAGGATTTAAAGTAGCAAAGCCACATGCTGGAATAGACGGCACGACTAAAAATAATATAGTAAATCGAGGATTATCAAAAGCAGGATGCCAATTAGAAATAACACGCGCTCAAAGACAGCTTTTCTTTAAAGACGGTAGCTTAAAAAACTCTAATAGATGTAATAGAACCGCTATATTCTTTGAATACGTAAATTGCATAAGAGAAGCACTGTCTGAATATTAGAAAAATTTTATATAATTATAGATTTTTTTATTGACATACAAAATAAAATCTAATATACTTCATATCATAAATTAAATAAGTCTTATCAAGAGAGGTGGAGGGACTGGCCCTATGAAACCCGGCAACCAATATATATGATATATACGGTGCTAAATCCTGCAGCATTATGCTGAAAGATAAGTATAAACTGATAATTTTAGGTCTGAGTTTATACTCAGACCTTTTTAGTTTTTCTAAATTCTTTATTTTAAGATAATCAAACGACATAGACTTATTTAAAATTTTTAAACAACAAAAAGGAGGTATTTCTTATTATGAAGAAATCAAAAAAATTATTATCTATTTTACTATGCTTAGTAACAGTACTATCACTTACAGTAGGGTGTTCATCTAACAAGGACGACAAAGTTATAAGAGTTGGAGCGACACAGGTTCCAGGAGGGGATCTATTTGAATATTTAAAAGACGATGTAAAAGCTGAAGGCTACGATCTTGAAATAACTATATTCGACGATTATAATCTTCCAAATGAAGCCTTAGATAACGGCGAAATCGATGCTAATTTATTCCAACATGAACCTTATTTAAATAAAGCAATAGAAGAAAAAGGATATAAATTATCACCTGTAGTAGGCCTATATGAATCTCCTCTATTTGTATATTCTTACAAAATTAAATCTATAGACGAGTTAAAATCTGGTGACAAGTTCGCATTGCCTGATGATCCTACAAATGGTTCAAGAGCGCTAAAATATCTACAAGACGAATTAAATTTAATAAAATTAAAAGATGGTGTAGACAATCCAAGTGTAAAGGATATCGTAGAAAATCCTAAAAATATAGAATTCATAGAAGCAAATGCTGCACAACTTCCATCTCTTTTAAACGATGTAACTTGCGCATTTATAAATGGAAACTACGCAGTCGCAGCTAATTTAGACGCAAATAAAGACAGCATCTACTGTCCTAAAATAGACGGAACTTACACAAATATACTAGTAAGCAGAACAGAAGACAAGGACAGCGAAAAAATACAAGTTCTTAAAAAGGTTTTAACTAGCGAAAAATCTAAGAAATTCTTAGAAGAAAACTACAAAGGTGTAATCGTACCAGTATTTTAGATTAATAAAAGCATTAGAAAATCCTCGATATTTTCCTCGAGGATTTTTTGTTTTAATATGGCGCTGGCAAGAAAAATACATAAGGAGCTGTAAATACAGCCATAGATATCGCTATTTTTTTCTTTGTACTTTCATCTATATATCCTTCTTCAAAAGCCTTTTTTAGTGCAAACCTATAATTAAATAGATATATAAAATATGATGCCACAATTATCGCTATCAGAGCAATTGAAAACGAAAATACATTGTCGAATGGATTTAACATTACCATCGACATTTGCTCTACTACAGCTCCAAAAGCTGTTTCTAAATTTACTATATCATATAGCCCCCATGAAACTACAAGTATTACAGCTGCACCTATAAAATCTCCTAAAAACCCATATATCCAAGTCTTTAGTATGGTCATTTTATAGATTTCCTTTCTTTTTTCTACATTTAACTTCTTCATAGTCAATTTAAGCACTAAAGTATCGATTAAATAATTAAGCGGTAAAATTACAACCCATGTAAATGGGAATATCACAAGTAGCCATATGGGCATTATCATATTATATAGTTTTGTATCTTTTTTCATTTTTGCACCTCTTTTCTACTAAAATAAATATATTATCTGATAAATAAAATACACGAAAAAATTTATCATCGCGACTATAGCCATATCTAAAATAACTTCATCCTTTGTATTTCTATTTTGTTCGATATTATTGTACTCTATTAATTTATCCTCTTTTATCTCTTCATAAAAATAAATCTCACATATTGTCTTATACGGAGCAAAGAACAAAAATCCCACTCCTAAAGTAGCTATAGATAGCAAAAACCAACCTACAAAGCTGATTTCAAGCTTTACATACTTTAAAACATTCTTTTTAATTAACTCTATGCTTTTATCTAAAATTCCAATCGTATCTATATTTTCCAAATCACTTAGTATATAGTATTTTTGAGATAGTAAAATCTCTACAAGTACATATGAAATAAGCCCCGATACAAAGGTATAATCTATCATATAAACATCAGTATTTGATAAAGAAGATACTAATTGATATACTGAATCGAATACAATTCCTACTGGAATAGATACAATTTGAACTAAAACTATCCATATTATGAACTTTAATATCTCTAAAATAAGTATTTTTGAAGTATTTTTAAATATATCAAAGCCATCTTTTACAGAGATAACTTTATTTTCAACTAATTTAAA
>NZ_JALEXO010000159.1 GCF_022780145.1 Intestinibacter sp. | reverse complement strand
AGTCTTATTATTATTCTTGTTGGAACATGGCTAATAGGAACGGGATTTACTAAAAATAGCAGTACATTTATCAGCAGCTATTCGATTTCTAACGATGGATCTATCATGAAGATTGATGTGGGAGTAGGTTCTTCTGTAGGCTCTATAAGAAAAGTAAATGTCCATAAGCAAGAAGATGGAAAAATTTATCTTGATTTTATATCTGCTTTCGGCGGTATAAATGGAAGCATAGGCGCAAAAAGTACATTTGAAATACCTATTGATAAAGATTGCCAGGAGATTGCAATTTATAGAAGTAATAACCAGTATGAAAGCGTATTAAAAAAGGATATTGATTCAGATAAATGGATTAGAGTAAAGTAAAAAATAATATATACATGCTAAAAAACAAGGAATTTCAACACTTGATGGCGAACTATATAGTATATAAATTTATGAAAATTATCTTACAGAGGGTGTAAAATTATGAAGTATAAAATATACGGATTTTTACAAGATGGTTTTGTAAAATTTAGTTTAAAATCAAGCGATATGTTGATACTTAGATGGTTTGTTGATTTTATGGATTCGGGAAAAATGATTTCGAAGGAAATAGACGGCAAGCTGTACTACTGGATAGACTACAAGAAAATAATGGAGGATTTCCCAATTTTAGATATGAAAAAAGACGCTATTTATATGAGACTTAGAAAAATGTGTGAGTGCAAAATTTTGGAGCGAAAAATCTTAAAGAAGGGCGGATATTCATATTACAGATTGGGAGATAATTATATTTATTTAATATATCCAGATCTGTTAACAGAAGAAGATTTACAAAATAAAGACGAAGCAAAATCAGAAGATACAAATCAAAATATTCCTACAAATACAATACAACAAGAAAATACAGATAAACAAGATACGAAGGCAACTCAAGATACGAAAATAAATGATGCAAATGATCAAGTTATTTCTCAATCTAATACTCAAGATACTCAAAATAATATAGATGAATCTCAAAAGCAAACGGATTTTTTTCAGAACAAAATGAAGAAAACTTCACAAAGCATTGAATTTTATCAATACCACGCGGATAAAACTCAGAAGAAGTCGGAGCTTTCACAGAGGAGAGCGGATTTTTCACAGAGCAAAATGAAGAAAACTTCACAAATAGCGGAATTTTATCCAAATCATGCGGATAAATATCAAGAAGGGGCAGGTTTTTATCCGAACCAAACGGATTCTAGCTAGAACCTTATCGGATAAAAATCCCGAACAAAGATTCTTCTACTAAATAAATCTATTATATATAAAAACCTCGCGTGCGCGCGCGCGGGCGGATGTTTTTTCTCTCAAGAGATTTTTGTAGCTATTTTATGGGTATTTGTTATTGGATTTAAGGTAGTGGAAAGTTTGTAAGAAATTACCTAAATTTAAAATTTAAAATGAATTGAAAAATAAATCGAATTATGTTAATTTAGGAAAGTACAATTTACAAGAGAATAGAGGAGACATTATGAGTAGTGACACAGTAAATTTATTGACTAAAAAATCTAGAGCAAAGATCGATTTATTAGCCCAAAGTAGGCTGAAATACTTGGTATCAGCTATGTTTGCGGGTATCTATGTAGGAATAGGTGTTATTTTGGTGTTTACAATCGGAGGAATGTTGTATCAGGTGCACTCACCTATGACGAAGATTGCTGTAGGGCTTTCGTTTTCCGTGGCATTGAGCTTGATTTTAATTTTGGGAAATGAGCTATTTACAAGCAACAACATGGTCATGACGGTAGGAGCTATGGCAGGAGAAGCCACTAAAAGAGACACTTTAAAGGTGCTTGGATACAGCTATCTTGGGAATTTCTTAGGAGCTTTGTTAGTAGCTAGTTTGTTTATAGGAACTGGGCTTTTTAAGGATTCTACACTGATGTACTTTGAGTATAGTGCTTTGTCTAAGGTTTCACCAGAGGCGTATCAGCTGTTTTTTAGAGGAGTTTTGTGTAATATATTAGTCTGCGCTGGTGTTTTGGCGGCTTACAAATTGAAGGACGAAACTTCTAGGCTGATAATAGTATTTTTGAGCTTGTTTGCTTTTGTAACGAGTGGGTTTGAGCATTGTATAGCTAATATGGCTACGTTTTTAGTGTGCGTAATCTCAAATTCGACTGCTGTTACTTTGGGTGGAATGATTTACAATTTATTTTTCGTGACGCTTGGAAATGTAGTAGGTGGAGTTCTGTTTTTAGGAGCAGGGACTTATTTATTGTCTAGCGGAAAGGATAAATAGGTTTGAAAATAACTGTACCTAAGAGTAATTTCTTAGGTACGGATATTTATTCACTCACTATTATTTTTATAGGAGAGCATTTGCCGCCGTTGCAGTTGCTTTCAGAAACGCTACATGCAGCAGCCCCTATACGTACATCCATCAGTGCTCTTAATACTACTTTATCTCCAGGTTTTGAAATCGGTTTTTCTACGGAAATACTTCCATCTGCGTTAATTTTAGTGTACATGAAGAAATTAACTGGATGTATAATAGGTCTGTTGCTATTTAGGCTGTTGTTTATATTTTCTAAGCAGTTTGAATGACCGTTTCCATTGTTGTAGAAAAAATCGTACATTTCGGTACGACAACATGGATGTAATAAGTCGTGCTCACCGACATCGTCTGATAAAATTTCAAACATCGGTTTGTAGAGATTAGAGTATATTAAACCTCCAACCTTTAATTTCAAAGATTCATTGCAATCGATTGTAACACCTGTAGACAGAAATTCGTCTGGAGTTTCTTTTGCTTCTGCGAAAAAATCAACTACTTGTGTTCCTTCAAT
>NZ_JALEXO010000149.1 GCF_022780145.1 Intestinibacter sp. | reverse complement strand
AGGCTTTTTTTGTTATGTAAAAATAATTTTTGATATAATTAAAGTAAAGATTGTTAGTTTGAAATGAGGGAAAATATATGAGTTCAATTAATTTAAATTGGGTTGATTTTTATACTGAGTTTGCGACAAAACTATTGGTATATAAAAATGATCGAAAAAGTCTTATTGTAAAACTTCAAAATGTTTATAAAGAAATAAATATGAGGTTTCCCAAAATGGAGAAAGATGGAACTGTTGTAGATATAGATCCATTTACGGTTTTTGGATTGTTTAATAAGGGGATAACTAATGACAATCGTAAACTTATTTTAGAAGGAATTGCGAAAGAGTTTAGTATTGAAAAACAAATTCCGTCTAATTTTGATGGTATTCCAGTAATGAATAATCAGAGGGCTACTTTTTTTAATTTTGTTTCAGAAAGAGGAGAAAATGATATAGATAATCTATGGGATATTTTTGAAGCAGCTATTAAATATGATGATAATCCTACAAACGAAAATAAATTAAAATTAGAATATATATATGATAAAGTAATTCGACAAAAAGGTATTCGATGGAATATTACAATGGGATTGTATTGGATTCGTCCAAATAATTATATAAATTTAGATTCAAAAAATAGATATTTTATTATTACAGAAAAAATTCTAACAAAAGAATTAATTCAAGAAATTAATGAATTTAAAACAGTGCCAAGTGGTAAACAGTATATGCAATTATGTGATTTGTTACTAGACAAAATAAAAGACGGCAAATATGGATATAGAAATTTTCCAGAATTATCTTTTGTAGCATATACAGCTACTGGTTATTGGCCACCTATTGATGAATATAACCCTAATATAAGTACAGATGAATGGATTGAATTTTTAGAAGAGGATAGAAAAGAGCATCCAGAAGTTTTAGAAATGCTTAAGGTGATGCTTGATTTAGGTGGAGAAGCTACTTGTAAAGAGATAGGTGAAAAATTAGAAAAAAATTCTAGTACATGTTCTAATATAGGCAAAAATCTTGGAAAACGAGCTAAAGATAGATTTAATTTGCCAACATATATGGATGGAGATACAGAAAGATTTTTTATAGTTCCTTTCTTAGGACGCCATATTCATAAAAAAGGCAGTCAATTATATTCTTGGAAAATACGACCGGAGTTAAAGGAGGCGTTAGAGAGTATGAATTTAGAAGAAATAGAATCTTGTGAGGGAAAAACAGATATAAGTAAAAATACTATATTATATGGACCTCCAGGAACAGGTAAAACATACAATACCATTATGTATGCAGTTGCTATAATCGAAAATAAAAAGCTTGAAGATATAAAATCCGAGGATTATGCGGAGATTACAAATAGATACAATAAATATAAAGATGAAGGATTAATAGAATTTACTACATTTCATCAATCTTATGGATATGAAGAATTTATAGAAGGTATTAAGCCTGTTATATATAGCGATGAAGAAGCTCAAAATGATATTCAGTATGAAGTACTTTCAGGTTTATTTAAAAAATTCTGTGATATGGCAAGCACACCACCTATTTTAAAAAAAGGAAAAAGTAATATAGGGATTAATCAATATCCTACTATATGGAAGGTTTCACTTGAAGGTGCAGGAGATAATCAGACTCGTACAGAGTGTATGAAAAATGGTCATATTAGAATAGGGTATGATGACTATGGAGAGGATATTGAAAATATATTTAATAATGTAAGAATCAAAAATATATTAAATTATTTTGTTAATGATATGAGTATTGGCGATATAGTAATGTCTTGTTATAGTTGCAATACTATAGATGCTATCGGAGTAATAACAGGAGAGTATGAATGGCATACTGAATATCAAAGTTATAAAAGACTACGCAAAGTGAATTGGATTGTAAAAGGTATTAAAGAAGACATTATAAAAATTAATAATGGGAAAAAACTTATTAGTCCTTCTGTATATAAATTAAAGATAGCTCTATCAGATGTAATGGATATTATTAAAAAATACGCTAAGGATAAAACAGAAATTGAAGAAAATAAAAAGAATTATGTTTTTATAATAGATGAAATTAACAGGGGCAATATTTCAAAAATTTTTGGTGAATTAATTACGTTAATAGAACCTACTAAGCGTATAGGACAATCAGAAGGTATTAAAGTTAGACTTCCATATTCTCAACAACTTTTTGGAGTTCCAGATAATGTATATATTATTGGAACTATGAATACGGCGGACAGATCTATTGCTAATATAGATACAGCATTGCGTCGCCGATTCTATTTTAAAGAAATGTTGCCAGATGCAGAAGTTCTTGATGGAATTTTTGTAGATGATGTATCTATTAAGGAT
>NZ_JALEXO010000121.1 GCF_022780145.1 Intestinibacter sp. | reverse complement strand
AAATTAAAATTTTTAGTACCTCCCTCTGGATTAAACCCATATGAAACTGCGATTGCTTCTAATATAGTCGATTTTCCACATCCATTTTCTCCTACTATAAAGGTTACATTTGGGTGAAATTCTATTTTGTCTAGATTTTTGATAATAGGCAGGTTAAATGGATATTTATTAAAATTTTCAATCTTATCTCTATTTAATTTTACACTTCTAATAAATTGATTCATTTTTTCACTATTCATCTTATTATCCCCTGTGTTAATATATTATTTTTAAATATTGTTTTATTATTTATTTTAAATTAATATTAAAAAAAAACACGATAATTAATTATCGTGCAAGGGTGGGTTAAATTATTTAAGCTATTGCTAAATTTACATTTATATAACAACATTTCTTACTTATTATAGTATAACATATTGTATTTTAAATCAATTCATTCTAGGACAAATCAATTCCATTTCGGAATTAATTTTAATAATCAATTCTTATAATTCATAGATATTTATTGTGCTATAATTATAGTGATTTTTATATAGGAGGAAACGAAATGGCAAAATCTAAAGTATATTTTACAAATTTAAGAACAAACCCGAGAAATACTATTTTACAAAAGCTAGAAAAATTAGTCAAGGCTGCTGGAATAGAAACTATTGATTTTGAAAAAAAATTCACTGCGATAAAAATACACTTAGGGGAACCTGGTAATATAGCTTATCTTAGACCAAATTTTTCTAAAGTAATAGTAGATTTAATTAAGTCTCAAGGCGGGAATGTATTTTTAACTGACTGCAATACTTTATATGTTGGCAGAAGAAAAAACGGCCTAGAACACCTCGATTCAGCTTATGAAAATGGCTACAATCCATTTGCTACAGGATGCCATGTAATAATAGCAGACGGTATCAAAGGTACTGATGAAGCTTTAGTTCCTGTAGAAGGCGGAGAATACGTCAAAGAAGCTAAAATAGGTCGTGCTATAATGGATGCAGATATATTTATAACTATGACTCACTTCAAAGGCCATGAATCAACTGGTTTTGGAGGATGTCTAAAAAATATAGGTATGGGATGTGGTTCTCGTGCTGGCAAAATGGAAATGCACTCAGCTGGTAAACCTATAGTACTAAAAGATAAATGCAAGGGCTGCAAGGTCTGTTCTAAAAACTGTGCCCACGGTGCAATAAGCTTCGATGAAAACAAAAAAGCTTCAATAAACCACGATAAATGTGTAGGCTGTGGAAGATGTATAGGATCATGTAACCACGACGCTGTCAAACCTCAAAACGACGAAACTAACGACATACTTAATAAGAAAATAGCTGAATACTCAAAGGCCGTACTACATGATAGACCTAACTTCCATATTTCATTTGTAATAGATGTATCTCCTTATTGCGACTGTCACGTGGAAAACGACTTACCTATAATACCTGATGTAGGAATATTCGCTTCATTTGACCCTGTTGCAATAGATATGGCGTGTGCTGATGCATGTAATAAGCAACCTGTTATGCCAGGAAGCTACTTAGCAGAAAAAGACCACCACACTCATGATCACTTTACAAATACTCATCCTGAAACTAACTGGGAGGTTTGTATAGATCATGCAGTTAAACTAGGTCTTGGAAATAAAGAATACGAATTGATAGAAGTTTAAAAAACAAATCCAAAAACACTTTAGGCACTGCTTTATATAAAACAGTGCCTAATTTTACAATCTATCTAGCCTCAAGATTTCTATCCTCTTCAGCCAATCTCTTCATATTTCTAAACTCAAAAGCTGCCATAACCAAAGCAACAATAAACGCTATAAAATCAGCTATCGGAGCAGAATAAAGTATCCCATCTATTCCTAAAAACAACGGCAATATTATAATAAGTGGTAACAAGAATATAATCTGTCTTGTAAGAGATAAAAAAGTCCCCTTTACAGGCTTACCTATAGAAGTAAACAGTGTCGCTGTAATAGGTTGAACGAAATTAACACATATAAAAAATAAAAATATTCTAAAATAGCTAATTCCGAATTGATAATAAGCTTCTGTCCCCTCACCAAACATAGACATAATTTGTCTTGGAAATACTTGAAATAAAACAAACGCCAAGACAGATATTAAACCTGCATATATATTTGCAAGCTTGTATGACTCTTTAACCCTATCGTATTTTTTAGCTCCGTAGTTAAAGCTTTGTATAGGCTGACTACCCTGTGCAAGTCCTATTACAATAGAGAAAAATAATTGAGCTACCTTCATAACAATACCTGAACACGCTATAGGTATAGCTTCTCCATATATAGATAAAGACCCATAGTATTTAAGTGAATTATTTAAGACTACTTGAAGTAACATCATAGCTAGTTGGTTTATAAAAGATGCAGTCCCTATGGACATGATTTCTTTTGTATATTCAAATTTAACCTTAAAATGCTTTTTAGCTAAAACTACTGTTTTGTAATTTTTTAAATATACAATTACAACAATACCTGATGCTATCTGTCCTATTATAGTAGCATAAGCTGCACCTGCCATTCCCATATTAAATCCCATAATAAATACTGCATCGAGTACTATATTTATTATAGCTCCCAATAAGCTACACATCATGGCTATCCTAGGACTTCCATCTGCACGTATTAGATGACCTCCTCCTACTGTTAAAATAAAAAATGGAAATCCTATTGCAGTAATTCTAACATAAGTTTCTGCATAAGGAAGTACATCATCTGGTGCTCCAAATGCCTTTAATAATGTTATCAGAAAAATTTGCGATAAAATACATAAAACTAAACCGCTTATAAAAAGCATAAACGCTGCGTTTCCAATATAATATCCAGCTTTTTCCTTTTCCCCTCTTCCCATAGATAGGTTAAAGCACGAAGCTCCACCTATCCCAAATAAAAGCGCCAACGCAATACAAGACGTAGATAGTGGGAAAGCTATATTAGTAGCTGCATTTCCCAAAGTCCCAACATATTGTCCAATAAACAACTGATCGACTATATTGTAAAGCGCCCCGACGAGCATCGCAATTATACTTGGAACAGCAAACTTTCTCATAAGCTTAGATACTGGCTCGCATCCAAGTGGATTTTTCCTTTGTGATTTTGTCATAAATTTCAATCCTCCTTAAAAATTCTCTCTACATCTATTTTATAAGAAAATCTTTATTTTAAAAATACATAATTTAACTTTCCTATACATTATAAAAAGGTCATCACAAATAATGTAACAACCTTTTTCATTATAAATTTATTAATTACATATTAAATTAAGTAAATTGTCATTTGGTGGAACGATTGGATATACATTTATATCGTGGTCTATTTGACATTCCACTAAAACAGGTTTATCTAAAGTTAAGTTTTCTAAAATTGAATTTAACTCATCTAGATTTTGTGCTTTATGACCTTCTATTCCATATGCATTTGCAAGCATTACATAGTCAGTCTTATCGTATACATCTGTCTCTGAATATCTTTGATTAGAAAATAGGTTTTGCCATTGTCTAACCATTCCTAGAGCATTATTATTAAGTAGTAATATCACTACTGGAATATTATATGTAGCTAATGTAGCAAGCTCATTACAGTTCATCTTGAAACTTCCATCACCTGTAACTAAGACTACTTTTTTATCAGGAGTACCTAATTTTGTGCCCATAGCTCCTCCTAATCCAAATCCCATAGTTCCAAGTCCTCCAGAAGTTATATAAGTTCTACCTTGTTCAAACTCCCAGTATTGTGCAGCCCACATTTGGTGTTGACCTACATCTGTTACTACAGTAGTATTACTTCCCATTTTTTTGTTAAATGCTTCTATTATATTTTTAGGATGGAATGCATCCTTATCTATTACATGTTCGTTATCTTTGAAAGTTTCTATTTCATCTAGCCAAGCTGAATTGTCTTTTGGCTCTACCTTTTCTAAAAGACCTCCTAAAACATCAGTTAAATCTCCTACTAGAGCTATTTCAGCTGGTATATTTTTGCTTATTTCAGATGAATCTATATCAATTTGTATAACCTTAGCATTTTTAGCAAACTCATCCTTATTACCTATTACTCTATCGCTAAAACGTGCTCCTACAGATATAACTAAATCAGCATTTGATATAGCTAGATTGGCTTCTCTGCTTCCATGCATACCTACAAGCCCAAAAGAAAGTGGATTTTTTCTATCTATACCACCAAGCCCCATAAGGGTATTTAATACTGGTGTATTTATTTTTTCAGCAAAATTAGTTAGTAATTCGTATTGATCTACTGATTTTACTCCTCCACCTGCGTATATAACAGGCTTTTTAGATTGCTTTATTAAATCTGCAGCAGCTTGTAGTTTACTTTTAGTTTCATTTTCTTCTCTTATTTCGAATTTATCTTTTACCTTTTTATTTTGATTTGAAGGTATATAATCGTCCATATTGTAATCTATTTCTGCAACCTGTAAATTTTTAGGTACATCTATAAGAACTGGTCCTTTTCTACCTTCATTTGCTATTATAAAAGCATCTCTTATTATATTAGGTAATTCTTTTAAATCTCTAACTAAGAAATTGTGCTTTGTTATAGAATATGTAACACCTGTTATATCTATTTCTTGGAAAGTATCCTTTCCTAATAGGCTTGTTCCAACTTGACCTGATATTACGACAAGAGGTGATGAATCCATATATGCAGTAGCTATTCCAGTAACTGCATTAGTAGCCCCTGGACCTGATGTTATTACACATACGCCTGTTTTTCCAGAGCTTCTAGCGTATCCATCAGCTGCATGAACTGCACCTTGTTCATGTGAGGTTCTTACATGTTTTATTTTATCTGTATAATCGTATAAAGCATCGTATATAGGTATTACTGTCCCTCCTGGATAACCAAACATAGTGGTTACACCTTCTTTTATCAAACATTCTACTATAAGATTAGCACCTTGCATATTGTCTTTGTCCCCCTTAAACTTTCTTTTCGTCTTTTTTAAATTAAAAAATCCGTATTTTCATTCCCATTATTTCCTTTTATTATTTAAATTTAAAATCTATAATCTAGATCATATATACCAGTTATTTAATATTAATCATTTACCAAGTTAAATAAATATTTAAGTA
>NZ_JALEXO010000119.1 GCF_022780145.1 Intestinibacter sp. | reverse complement strand
CGGTAGCTTCGATAGCTATGTCTATAGGTGTAATTTTTGCTTATAATAGTTTAACAGCAATTTTAGGAATGGATTTTATAGGAGAACTTATATCCTTAGCAACAAGTATTTTGTTAGGAGCATTTATATACATAGTTTTTATAAAAATGTTAAAAATAGAAGAAATGAAATTATTAGAGGGAACAGTTAAAAATTTGTTTGTAAAACAACGATAAATATTAAAAAAGGTCAAAAACCCCAAAAAAACTGTAAATATGTAAATTTATTAAAAAATAAATGTATTACCATAAAAAATAGGTTAAAAATCGAATGAAAATGTTTTTCTACTTTAAATTTAAAGTTAAAAAAACATATATTATAAAATTTTTTTGTTTTAAAAAGTGTATACAATGACCTCACATACCCCATTTTGTGGAAATTTAATCAAAAATATGTTAAAATAAAAAATATAAAATTAATAATAATTAGGGGGTGAGTGTCAAACATATGTTTACTGAAAAGAAAACAAAATCGACACTATCTAAAGCCTTAGCTTTAGGAATGGTTGCAACTTCAGTATCACTTGGGGCACAAACAGCAACAGTTGATGCAGCTAAAACAGAAAATACAGGAACAACTTCAACATATAAAACTCAAACATCAACAAAAACAGGAACTGTAACAGCTTATGTATTAAATATAAGAAAAGGACCTGGAACATCTTATGATGTAATAGGTAGTTTAACAGAAGGACAAAAGGTTACAGTTACAAGTACTGCTAGCAATGGATGGTACAAAATAAAAACATCATCAGGAAAAGTTGGATATGTAAGTCCAGATTATTTAAAAGTATCTGGAAAAACTTCAACAGATAATAGTTCTAATAAAGGTGGAGCTTATGTAGTAAAAAGCTACTCAACAATTAAAAAAGTTGGTAGAGTTACTACAAGCACATTACGTGTGAGAACAGGCCCATCTACTTCTTACAGCGTAAAGAGAAATATCTACAAAGGATACGTAGTTGGAATACAAAAACAATACAGCAATGGCTGGTATAAAGTTAAATTAAAAAATGGAACAACAGGATATGTTTGTGGAGATTATTTAAAAATAACTTCAGGAACATCAGCTGACTTAAAGAGTGGAAGCTCAACATCTGATGGAAACTATGGCGGTGGTTCATCAAATGTCAGCTCAAAAACACAAGCTGTTGTAAACATGGTAAAAAGACAAGTTGGTAAACCATATGTTTATGGAGCAGCTGGACCAAACTCTTTTGACTGTTCAGGTCTTACATATTATTGCTATAAAAATGCAGCTGGAATATATTTAAATAGATCTTCAGCAGCACAAGCATCAAACGGAAGATATGTCAGCAAAAGCAATTTAAAACCAGGAGATTTAGTATTCTTTAACAGTGGGACAAACCGTATACACCATGTAGGTATGTACGTTGGAAATGGACAATTTATCCATGCTCCAAGCCCAGGAAAAACTGTAAGATACGAAAATTTATATTCTTCTTACTATGTAAAAGGATATGTAACTGCTAGAAGAATAATAGGATAATAAAATTTAGGGATATAAAGAAGACCATATAATAATTATGCTTAAATATAAGTGTAGTTTTATGTGGTCTTTTTTTGTGTTTTGGAGAATATACGTAGGATAGCCTTCATAAAATTTACTATAAATGTTATAGGAGTATCTAGAATGTATTTGGTGGAGGTATTCGGTATGGTAAATATTACAAATAAATTAATCGATAAAAAAGTGAATAATATTAGATTTTTTTTAAATTATCCTGAAATCGAATTGCAAAATGAAAGTGAGGAGGTGGGAAAATTTGCATCATTTGTAAATGAATTTATAAAAAATGATGTGAGTATTTTTGAGGAGGTTGTAATATCAACTTTAAAGGAAGAATTTATAATAGGAAATATAAATGTTATTTCTGAATTTCAAAGAGCTTTTAATAAAAATAATATAATCAGCATACCTGTGGAATTTTCACAAATTATTGGTCTTACAGATATTAGCCATATATCTAGCTATAATTACGATTTTAATCTCATGGAAAAAATTACATTAGATACTCTATTTAAGGAGGAGGTGGATTTTGAGAGGGTAATACAAAATTATATAATGGAGGAAATTTATGATATTTTAGATAAATACAAAGGTTATATCGGATATGACATTTACGATTTGATGAGTGAATCTATTTATATATGCGAGGATCCAGTTTTCTATTTTAATGATAGGAATTTAGTCATTTGCATCTCGAGTTTTGAATTGACTAGCAGGGTGTGTAATTTAATTGAGTTTTCTATATGCTTTAAAAAAATAAAAAATATATTAAGTGATTATGCAATACAAAATATCGTTTCAAGCTGATGAGATACAGTTTCATGTCGATATAAAACGGTAATTATATTAAAAATCGACGAGGGAGGATAAAATGGTAAATTTTACAAATTATGATAGGAAATCAGCAGCAGGGTACGCCATGAAGTGGGCATTATCAAGGAATACAGCGTATAAAGACTATGAAGAGTGGGGTGGTGATTGCACTAATTTTATATCACAATGTGTACATGCTGGAGGTATACCTTTTGATAATAATGGTAATAATATATTAAAACAGTGGTATTGGTACAGCGACATGAATAGGACCCCAACTTGGACAGCAGCAGAGCCTTTTTACAAGTACATCATTGGTAATAATTCTAGTGACACTAATAATTTTGGAATTTACGCTGAGGAGGTGGATTACTACGATTTAGAGATTGGAGATATTGTCCAGCTTGTATATGAGGATAATCTAGCATATCATACTATGATAGTAAGCGACATTATTTTAGATGGTGATTTTTTAGTCGATTATTTAATCTGCCAACATACGTATGATTTGTTGAATTATCCACTTAGCTTAAAGGTAGGTGAAAAAAGATATATAAAAATATTCGGATATTATGATTAATAACGAGTTTTAATGTCAATAATATTTGAAAAAAGCCTTTCTAAATGATAAAATTACTTTATAATAGATAGGAAATTATATACATTTTAAAAAAGTGTATAATATAATTTTCGTTGCGTATTTCAGAGGAGTCTGCGTTAATTTAAGACTTCTTAGAATAATGATTTTTTATCTAAGAAAGGTGAAGCTAGTGACTAAGAGAAAAATAACTAATAAAAAAACTGCTAAAAGCAGGAATAAAAAGAGAAAAAAAGGGTTACACAGAAAGAAAACATCAGTTAATAAAAAAAAGCTGGTATTAGTTGTAGTTTGTGCAATTATAGTGATTTTTGCAGTGGGATTTGTGGGTAAAAAGACCGTCAATTTTGTAAGTGGCATTTGGCCTAACGTAATTTCGCTTAAAAACTCTCTGACAGGAGGCAAGGTGGACAAGTCTGATGTAAATTCTGATGAACAATTCGATGTTGGAGACGAGAATAAAGACACTTTACAAAAGAAGCACAATGTATTTATAGATGTAGGCTGTGGAGGATATGAAACAGGATATGTCACATCTAATACAAAAGAAAAGGATTTGAATTTAATAATAGCTAAAAAAGTGGCAAAAAAATTAGCCGAAGAAGATGATATAAATGTAATTTTATCTAGACAAGAAGATGTATACTTGAGTCCAGATGAGAGAAAATCTCTAGCAGAAAATGAAAAAGCAGAGGTTTTTGTATCTATTCATATGGCTGGTGAAAAAACAGGTGATGCTTCTGGAATAGAGACTATTTACCAAAAGGATTCATCAAATGGTTCATATGACTTGGCGAGTATTATTCAGACTTCTGTATCGGCTTATGTAAAGGCTAAAGACAGGGGTATAAGTGCCTATGATATGAGTGTATTAAAGGATAATAGTATGCCTGCTGTATATATCCAATGTGGATTTTTGAGCAATTCCTCAGAACAGAAAAATTTAAAGAACAAAAAATACCAAGATGATTTGGCAGAAGGAATTGCACAGGGTATATTAAATTATATAGATGCTAAAAAATAAAAAGGGAGTGCTAACATGGCTGATTTAGAAGTGAAGAAAATTTTAATTGAAGAGTCTTTAAGAAAAAATCAAATGTCACAAGTATTTGATGTTGTTGCAAATGACAAAATGGTATTTTTTAGATCATTACAAGAATATCAAAAAAATAAACTATTATTAGGTATAATATTGGATGAATCTGCCTATACTACAATTACTATATTCTTTGGTAAATTGGTAGATGAGTCTAAGAAAGACGATATTATAAAATTAGTAAATGAATTAAATGGTGTACATAATGTAGAAAAATTTGTTTTAAATAAAAACAACGAGCTTTTAGTTCAAGTTCCATATATATCTTTATCAGAAGATTTCAATGGAGATGTTGCGATAGATTTATTGAGAGCACTTTATGGAATGCTTACTAAAAATGCATATTCAAGATTTGAAGAAATTCTTGGAGAAAGTATGTACAATAAATTATAAACAATAGGGATACAAATTTAATCAAAAATGAGTTAGGGGGTCAATTTTGGATACAATTTACAAATTATATCCGAAGTTGACTTTTTTGCAAGATGTGGATAATTAACGTTGATATTTCAAATGATTAAATAGTATTTCTATAGAAATTGTGAATAAACAATTTTCGTTGTATGGGGGAAAAATTATGAGTGGGAGTTTTGCAGTTTCAAAAAAATACGAAAGCAATTTAGACATCAAAACAAGAAAGGAAAGAGGTATTTATTATACTCCCTATATAGTGGTTGAATATATATTGGATAAAACATTGAGAAAACACGATGTAATTAAAAATCCTTATCCGAGAGTTCTAGATTTATGCTGTGGCTGTGGAAATTTTTTGATAAAAGCTTATGAAATATTGTATGAAAAGTTTTATCAAAATATAGAAGCATTAAACCGAAAATACGGAGACGGTTTTATATCAGAGCAGGATATAGGCTTACATATTATTAGGAACTGTATTTTTGGTGTGGATACGGACAGGGATGCTTTGGAAATTTTAAAGAGGCAGCTTGTTGATATCAGCGATATAGATGTTGTGGATCAATTTAATATATTTTGTGGAGACAGCTTAAAAATAAACTTCAAAGATATTTTCGGTGTGGATAAGTTTGACTACATAGTTGGGAATCCACCTTACATAGGTCAGAAATTGCTGGATAATGAATATAAAAAATTTCTATATAAAGAATACGAAGATGTCTACAGAGGTAAAGGAGATTTATATTTCTGCTTCTATAAAAAGATTTTGGATTTACTAGATAAGGATGCAGTCGCAGGTATTATCACGCCGAGGTACTTTATGCAAAGTCCTTCAGGTAAATTTTTAAGAAAATATTTAATAAGTAATTCTAGAATAAATACTATAATTGATTTTTTAGGAGCTAATTTATTTAATAATCTAGGAATAGCCAGTTGTATAGTTATATTTGAACATAGCGATTTTCAAAATAATTATATAGATTTATATAAGATAATAGACGACAATATAAGCATCAAGAAAATAACGAATTTAGAGGAGTATATAAATCAAGGTAATTTTAAGAAGTTAAAAGTAAATCAAAATTCGCTTGGAGAGTCGTGGATGATGGTCGATCAAGAGGAATTTAAGTTTTACAATAAGATTCAAAGTAAGAGTCAATATTTTTTAGACGAAATTTGTGAGAGTTTTCAAGGCATAATTACAGGTTGTGACAAGGCATTTGTCATAAAAAAAGATGATCAAAATATAGAAAAAATAAACAAAAATTTATTAAAAAATTGGATAAAAAACAAGGATGTGGGGAAATATATAATAAATAATTCACAATATAAATTGATTTACACAAATGATATAGACACAGAGGAGAATTATAAATTTGTCATAGACACATTCTTGCTACCATATAAACAAAAGCTATCTAGTAGAAGAGAGTGCATAAAAAACACTAGAAAATGGTATGAATTACAGTGGGGTAGGGATAAGAATTTATTTGAACAAAAGAAGATAATGTATCCCTATAAATCTACAAATAACAGATTTGCTATAGACGTTGATAATAGCTATGTCAGCGCTGATGTTTACTCATTTTATATAAAGGACGAGTACAAGGATCAATTCTCATATGAGTATTTAGTAGGGATTTTAAATTCTAAAACATACGATAGATATTTCAAAATAATAGGTAAGGAAATGGGGAAAAAAATATTTGACTATTACCCAAATAAGGTCATGAAATTGAAGGTTTTTAAGGATGAAAATTACGAAGAAATAGAAAATCTATCTAAACAAATAATAGACCTTTCTAAAAAAAAGGCGCAAATAGAGTTAAAGATTGAAGAAAATTTAACAATACCAACAGCTTCAGAGGATTTTGTCAAAGTTTCTATCAATAAAACTGATGTAAAAATACAAGACAAAAAAATTTCTCTCTTAAAGGAAAAAAATTACCTTGAAAATAGGATTGATTTCTTAGAAAATATAATAGACAGGAGAATTAAAAATTCTCTAAATATATAGTCCTAAATATGAGTTTATAGCACTGATTTAGATTTTAAAAATTAGGTGATGTAAATGAAAGGTTTAGTTTTAGAAGGGGGAGGCACAAAGGGTGCTTACCAATTTGGAGCATATAAAGCTTTAAAAGAGTTAGGGATTGAGTTTAACGGAGTATCTGGAACTTCAATAGGAGCCTTAAATGGAGCTTTTATAGTTCAGGATGACTTCGAAAATATGGAGGATATTTGGTTAAATAAAGACTACAAGAGCTTTATGGACATAGAAGAGGACTTTTATGAAAAATATAAAAATATCGCCATGAAGCCTAAAAATATAAATGCGATTTTAGAGCTTATTAATAAAGTTAGAAAAAACGAAGGAATAGATATAACACCATTAAGGAATTTATTAAAAGAGAATATAGATGAACAAAAAATTAGAAATTCTTCTAAGGATTTTGGCTTAGTAACTGTTTACTTAGACAATAAAAAAATAGTTCCTAAGCATCTTATGAAGGAGGATATACCAGAAGGACAGCTTGTTGATTATTTAATTGCAAGTGCTAGCTTGCCTATATTTCAGCTAGATAAATTGGATGATAAATTGTATTTAGATGGTTTTTTATCTGATAATACACCAGTCGGGTTATTGGCTAGTAGAGGTTATGATGATATAATAGTTATTAGATTATCAAATGACAATATAGGAGAAAAGAATTTACAGAGATATAAAGACATAAATTTAACTGTTATAAGACCATCTATGAATCTTGGAGGTTCATTGAATAAAGACAAAGATCACATGGATAAAATTGCAAAGCTTGGATATATGGATACAATGAAGGTATTTAAAAGATATGATGGAGTTAAGTACTTTTTCAATGCAGATTTTAGATATGATGAGGAAACTTGTTTTGAAGCTATAAAAAATTTAGATATCGATACAATACAAGAGATTTGTAACATACTTAAAATAAAGAGACCGCCAAGCCTTAGAGTTTTGCTTGAGGATATCGTTCCAAAGCTTGGAGATATTTTAAATCTCGATAAAGAATTTACATACAAGGATATTTTTTATAGTATATATGAAAAGAAACTTGAAGAAAATAATATAGATATTTTAAATTTATATGATTTTTCAAAAGTTATAGATTTGGTAAATACTAAGATAGAGCCAAATGATTTTGATTATGAAAATAATGAAAATAAACACATTATTTTATTAAATAAAAAGGAAAAAATTGAAAAGGCAATAATAAATACAATTCTCAATGATTTTAAAAATCAGAGTTTGAAAAAAATGCCTATTTAAAATTTTTATGCATATTAATTAGGAGGTTACATTATGGAAAAATCAGTAGTAATAAAAAACGCAACAGGTTTACATGCTAGACCAGCAGGAATGTTTGTAAAAAAAGCTTCAGAATTCACTTCAACTGTAGAAGTATTAGCAAAAGGAAAAACTGTAAACGCTAAATCAATCATGGGTATAATGAGCTTAGGTTTAGGACAAGGTGAAGAAATAGTAATAAAAGCTGAAGGTGCAGACGAAGCTGCTGCAGTAGATGCATTAGTAGAATTAATCGAAAGCGGATTTGGTGAATAATTCGAACCGATAAAAATAAAAGAAAACCTGGGGGAATCCCAGGTTTTTGCGTAAAATTTTAGACAACTAGTTATAATAGAGATTTATCTGAGAGATTCAGTTTCATATAAAATAAATAAAAAATAGGGTTATATTTTAGGAGGAATAAATATGTTTAAAGGAACAGCAGCTTCACCAGGTATTGTTCTTGGGAAAGCGTTAGTGTTAGAACATAATGAATTAGTAATAGAAAAAAAATCAATATCTGATGTAGATGCAGAAGTAGCAAAATTAAACGATGCAGTAGCAATATCAAAAGCAGAACTTGAAAAAGTTAGAGATAAAGCTAAAGTAGAATTAGGAGAAGAAGAAGCTCAAATATTCGAATCTCACTTATTAGTTTTAGAAGATCCAGAATTATTAGGTTCTGCAATAGATAAAGTAAAATCTGAAAAAGTTAATGCTGATTTTGCATTAAATGAAATAAAAGAAATGTTCGTTGGAATGTTTGAAGCTATGGACAACGAATATATGAGAGAAAGAGCAGCAGACATAAAAGACGTAACTAACAGAATATTAAGACACTTATTAGGTGTTAAGATAGTTGACTTAGCAGCTTTAGAAGATGAAGTAGTTTTAGTTGCACATGACTTAACTCCATCAGATACAGCTACTATGGACAAAAAGAAAGTTTTAGGATTCTTAACTGATATCGGTGGTAGAACTTCTCATACAGCTATAATGGCTAGAACTTTAGAAGTTGCTGCAATAGTTGGTTTAACTGATGCAACAGAAAGAATCAAAGACGGAGATTTCGTAGTATTCAACGGAGATACTGGTGAAGTTATAATAAACCCAGATCAAGAAACTATAGATAAATACGCTCAAATGAAAAAAGAATTTGAAGAATACAAAAAATCACTAGAATTATTAAAAGGACAACCATCTGTTACAACTGATGGAAAACACGTTGAATTAGCAGGAAACATAGGTACTCCAAACGATGTTGATGGATTACTTAAAAACGATGCTGAAGGTGTTGGTCTTTACAGAACTGAATTCTTATACATGGATAGAAGTGATTTCCCAACTGAAGACGAACAATACGAAGCTTACAAAGCAGTTCTTGAAGGAATGAGTGGAAAACCAGTTGTTATAAGAACTCTAGATATAGGTGGAGACAAAAAACTTGACTACCTACAAATGGACGAAGAAATGAACCCATTCTTAGGATACAGAGCAATCAGACTTTGCCTAGATAGAAAAGAAATATTCACAACTCAATTAAGAGCTTTATATAGAGCAAGTGTTCACGGAAAATTAAGAATAATGTTCCCAATGATATCTTCTCTAGAAGAACTATTACAAGCTAAAGCTACTTGTGAAGAAGTAAAAGCACAGTTAGATGCTGAAGGTATAGCTTACTCTAAAGAAGTAGAAGTTGGTATGATGATAGAAGTTCCATCAGCAGCAGTTATATCTGATGTACTTGCTAAACACGTTGATTTCTTCTCTATAGGAACAAACGACTTAATCCAATACACTTGTGCAGTAGACAGAATGAACCAAAAGATAAGCTACTTATATAACCAATTTAACCCAGCTGTATTGAGATTAATAAAAATGGTTATAGAAAATGCTCATAAAGAAGGTAAATGGGCTGGAATGTGTGGAGAAGCTGCAGGAGATCAAAGAATGATACCTATACTTTTAGGATTTGGTCTAGATGAATTCTCTATGAGTCCAATATCTATATTACCAGCTAGAAAATTAATAAATTCTGTAAGTGAAGCTGATATGAAGGCATTTGCTGATAAAGTTTTAGAACTTGGAACAGCTAAAGAAATCGAAGCTTTCATAGCTGAAACTTTTAAATAGGATTTTTTAAGTAGTTACCGAAAAATTTATATATATACTTTTAGCCGATTTTTGAACAAAATCGGCTTATTTTTAGTCAAAATTGTGTTTTAAAAACAGATATTTATAATAGTATTTCAAATAAATATTTGTTTTTAAAATTTACAATAAATGCCATAAAAATCGTAAAGTTAATTTTTTGTGACAATTATTTATGAAAATTTAATTTACTATTTAAAAATATATGATAGAATATAGTTTATAGTAAAAAGGTTACAATAATGTTACAATTTTATGGAAAAATATTAAAAAACATGAATATGATGAGCTTATTTTGTCTATAATCAAAATAGAAAGAACATCAGTTTGATATTTCCATAGCGAGAATTTAATATTTAACTAAGTAATTAAATTTAGAAAGGAGGATATTATGTACGATAAAACTACTATAATTCAACTTATAATAATGGCTGTGGGTATAGCTATGTTATTTTATCTAGGTGTGAGAGAAAAACGTAAAAACGAGGATAATATAAAAAATTTAGCCGTTAGAATAAATGTCAACGGTATAAGAGGAAAATCTACTGTAACTAGGCTTATAACAGGAGTTTTAAGTCAAGCGGGATACAAGGTTGTAGGTAAGACAACTGGTACGTCGCCAAGAATGATATATTGGAATAAGGACAAGGAAGAGGTCATCAGACGTAAAGCCGGCGCCAATATAAAAGAACAAATCCAAGTAATCGACAAGGCGAGAAAAGTAGGTGCAGATGCATTAGTCTGTGAATGTATGGCTGTCAGACCAGAATACCAAGATGTCTACCAAAACGACATATTTAAAGCAAATATAACAGTAATCGTCAACGTTTTAGAAGATCATCTAGATGTCATGGGACCTACTACAGATGAGATTGCGATGGCATTTTCAAACACTATACCACACGACGGTTATTTAGTAGTCGATAATGGACCTTATGTCGATTATTTTACACAGGAATGCAAAAAAAGAAATACAAAAATAGTTGTAGCGGATAATTCAAAAATACCAGAAGGACTAGTTGAAAAATTCAAATATACAATATTTGAAGACAACATATCTCTTGCTTTAGCTGTGGCGGAGGTTTTAGAGATAGAGCCTGAGGTTGCGTTTGAAGGAATGTTGGCTGCCAACCCAGATCCAGGAGCTGCTACTATAGTCGATTTCGGACGTAGAGGAGAGAGCAGTATTTTTGTAAATGGATTTGCTGCAAACGAGCCGTCATCTACTTTGGCTATTTGGGATAAAATAAAAGAAAATCTTCAAAATACAGACAACCCAATTATTTTATTCAACGGTAGAGAGGATAGAGTAGATAGAACAGATCAGTTTATCGCGGATTGTTTCCCTTACTTTACAGGAGATGTGACTTTGGTTGCGATGGGAGAAGGTAGCGACCGCATAGACAAGGCTATTCAAGCTGGTAAATTGGATAATATAAAGGAATATATCGATTTATCAGATTTAGATATAGAAGAATTAATCGAAAAATTATATTCTATGTCTAAAGATAGAGTAATCTACGGTATAGGTAATATACATGGAGATGCAGATATTTTATTACAAGAAATGTTTGGAATTTATATAAACGACGAAGAAAGTTCAAATAATGAAGAATTTAGTTTTGGAGCAAAGGGAAGCTTAAGTGCTCATATTCAAAACTTATTTTAAAGAGATTATTTAAAGACGTATTGAGGAGGACAAATGTATATAACAGATTTTTATATGTCATTAGTAATAGGTGTTGTCGCAACACTACTATTTGTAGAATCATTTGGAATTACACCAGGTGGAATTATCGTTGCAAGTTATCTAGCTTTAGTTTTAGATTCGCCTATAACAATGGTATTAATATTTTTAGTTTCATTTATAACTTACGGTATTGTAAACTTTATACTACCTAAGTTTGTTATACTATATGGTAGAAGAAGATTTGTTGCGACTATGGTAATAGCCGTAGCATTAAAGCTTATCTTTGAAGCAATTTATCCATTGACACCATTCCCTACATTTGAATTTAGAGGAATAGGTATAATAGTACCGGCATTACTATCAAACTGCTATTCTAAACAAGGTGTGAAGATAACTTTAGTTTCTACTCTTGTTATGACTGCTGTAGTTTATGGAATAATGCAAATAGTTTACTTAGTGTAGGTGATTTTTATGGAGAGAAAATTAACTTTAAAAGAAAAGATACAAGCTTTCATAAAAAGACAGCCTAAAACATCAGGTAAGTCTGTAATAGCTATTATAATAGTACTTTCTCTAGTATTATTCGGAGCAGGTACAATGGGAGATGCAATGGATAAGGACAATAGCTCAAAATCTATAAGCGCCTATGACGGGGATAGCTTAGTAAAGGGTACTGTTGTTGGAGATATGATGCTTGGAAGATCTATAATGAACAAGGGTTCAAAGGATGATTACAGCGGTATGTTTTCGGGAGTGTCTAGTTTATGGCAGGATTCTGACTATGTATCAGGAAACTTAGAATGTGTACTTCTAGATAATCCATCAGATTACAAAAAAAACGACAAGGAAATACACATAAACGCCGAAACAAAAACTGCCGATGTCCTAAAGAAAAGTGGATTTACGCTTATAAATTTAGCGAACAACCACTTGGCAGACTTCTGTGCCGATGGAGTAGTAAATACTATAAATAAATTAGAAAAAACAGGCTTAGATTACGTGGGTGCTGGCAAAAATATAACAGAAGCTGGCAAATACAACATCCAGGAGGTAAATGGAATAAAAATCGCTACAGTATCAGTGAGCGACATAATTCCTAAAAACTTCTCAGCTACAGTCGGAAAAGCAGGTATTTTGTCTACCAATACTATGAGATATTACCAAGCAGTCAGAGAAGCATCAGAAGAGGCCGACTTAGTCATAGCAAACATCCACTGGGGTGTCGAATATGGATTTAATCAAACTGAAAGACAAGAGCAATTGGGAAGAAACTTAATAAATTTTGGTGCTGATATAGTAATCGGTTCTCATCCACACGTATTACAACCTATAGAAAAGTACAACGATGGTATTATTTTCTATAGTATGGGTAACTTTGTGTTTGACCAAGGATGGAGTAGAACTAAAGACAGCATAGTATTAAATTATTTTTTAGATGAAGATGGAAATTGCAGCTTTGAAATTGTTCCAGTTAGAATTAAAAATGGATATCCAACTGTTACAACTAACCCTTACTTCAAAAAGAGAACTTACAACACTCTAACTAAAAACTTGAGTGAAGGCGCTTATAAGGTAGAATCAAACACTTTACTTCTAAAAAATGCCATAAAGGTCGACTTGAAGAGCAAGGACGATGCATCACAAAATACTTCAAATGATGTGACAAATACTATAGATAACACAGGAGATGGACAAGCTCAAAGCTATACAGAAAATGGCATCAATTATTAGGAATAATTTTAATTGGAGAATGATGTTATGCAAAAAAATAAGAAAAAAAATAATAAGAAAAATGGAAATTTTGGGCTAGTATTGGGCATAATAATAGTGGCACTTATTGTAGGTGCGATTTGCTATTTTAAATTTGTCAAAGGAAATAATAATGCCGATACTAATGCCACTGTAGATAGTAGCCACTCATATGTAGTCAGTACATCTAATCAAGCGGCTACAGAAATAGGAGAAAAGGTTCTAGCAGAAGGCGGTAATGCAGTAGACGCTGCCATAGCAGTTTCATATGCCTTAGGAGTTGCTCAGCCTTACGCATCAGGTATAGGCGGCGGAGGAGGTATGCTTATATACGATCCTTCAGCTGATGAGTATAAATTCTATGATTACAAGGATTGCGCGCCTTTTTCAAATGAAGAGAGACAAAGCGATGTAGGTGTACCAGGTTTTGTAGCAGGTATGGAAAAAATTTCTAAGGACTACGGCAAGACAGATTTATCTACTCTAATAGGATATTCTGTAGATTTAGCTAGAAATGGAGTAGAGGTCAACGAAGATACTGTAAAGGCTATGGATTCCTTCTCAAGTTTATTATCACAAGATGAGGACTACCTAAAGGATGGAAGCCTTCTAAAAGAGGGAGATACACTAGTTCAAAGCGAACTAGCTGACACACTTGAAAACATCCAAAAAAATGGATCAAAAGCATTTTACAGCGGTGAAATAGCAGAAAACATAGCAAAAGCAGGTTCAATGGATGCTTCTGACTTATCAAAATACGAGGTCAAAATAAACGAACCAGTTTCTGGAGAATTCAACGGCTATAAAGTGGTTTCAGCTCCACCACCATTTTCAGGAACTCCACTTATACAAATGCTTGAAATCATCGAAAAACAAAGCAAAACTAAGGATATAAACGATGTAAGTAATTACTTAGAAGTTTTAGATACAGCGACTACTCTATCAAATTACGATAGAGGCAAGAAGATGTCTGACTTGGACTTCAATCCAGTAGACTACAACAAATTGACTACAGACGAATATATAACTAATTTACTAAAAGAAAAAGGTGTAACATACAGCGAAGACGATGAGAGCGAAAGTACTACACATTTTGTAATAGTAGACAAGGATGGAATGGTAGTTTCATGTACGAACACGCTTGGCCATTTCTACGGCTCTCAAAAGAAAGTAAATGGTTTTTATCTAAACAGTAGTTTAAAAAGCTTTGGAACAAAGGGTATCAACAAGTATGAACCAGGTAAAAGACCTAGAACTTACACTTGCCCTACTATAATCCAAAAAGGCGACGACTATATAATGGGTATAGGAACTCCAGGAGGAGTTAGAATTCTGAAGATGCTAGCACCTATTTTAGTAGACAACCTATACTTTGGAAAAGATCTACAAGAGTCAATAAATAAATCAAGGGTAATATTTTATGAACCTGGTGTATTGATGCTTGAAGATGGCAGAGATGAGGATTATATCATAGATGTCAGCAATTGTGCGTATCCATATGTAGATGTCAAAGACCAGCTTTACTTCGGAGCTGTCCAAGCAGGAGGAATTTCCGATGGACATTATTTCGGAGCATCTGACAATAGAAGACTTGGAAAAGTATCTATAAGCGATAAATAAAATTAAAACCGATACATGTAGATGAACGTGTATCGGTTTTTTAGCAAAAAATTGCAATTATTTAAATACAAAAAATATTGACAATCGATATAATCTAGTTATTTCAATGTTTTTATCGGATTTAAAAAATAAATAAAATCCACTTGAGATTCCACTAACTGGAAGTTATATAATATATAATAATTAAAAAAAGCCCTTAATGAGGAATACGTTTAGTGGCATAGACGATATTTCCTTAAAATAAATTTACAATATTAAAATCTCCAAATTACCCTACGACTGAAATTTGGAGATATTTTTTTTATTCTAAAATTAATTTAGATGACAACTCACTTACTTTAAAATTAGGTGATTTGTATTTTTTTAGTATATCCTTCAACAAAACAATAGAATTGGTTATGTTTTTATCCTTGTGGTAAACCAAGCTGAAATAGCGATTCCACTCATTTGTAGTGTTAAAAATCACATTCATTTTATGGTCTAATATATCTTTTTCCATTACACGCATCGGCATTAGCGCTAGACAGCCGTTGTATATTACAGCGTGTCTAATCGTGTCGGGAGAGCTGGCTTCCCAGACAATTTTTACCTTTAAATTATGCAATTTTAAAAATTCATCCAATAATTCTCTAGTACCACTTCCTTTTTCCCTGACAACGAATTTTTGGTTTTCCAAGTCGCTTAAATGAACCTCTTTTTTATTTGATAGAGGATGGTCAACTGCGCAGACTAAAACCAAGTAATCGTCTATCATTGGGACGCTTATCAAGTCGTGTGATTTAATTTTTCCTTCTACTATAGCCACATCTAAACTTGAATCGAGTAATTTTTTCTCTATGACGCTTGTATTATTTACATATGCAAATGTGTCCAAATTTGGGTTGTAACTCTCTAAATCGTTTAAAACATTAGATAACAAAATGGAACCAACTGTCAGAGAAGCACCGATTCTCAAGGTTTCTCTTTTGTAGTTTTCCTTCATGGACTTCTCTAGATTGTCGTATTGTGATACTAGGTTTTTGGCTTGAAAAAGTAAATATTTACCAGCTTCAGTAATATATAGCTTTTTGGAAAGTCGCTCAAATAATTTTACACCGTAGTGTTCTTCTAATTCTCTAATAGCTTGACTCACTGTGGGTTGAGAAATATATAGTTTCTTAGCTGCGAGACTCATTTTTTTATTTTCCGCCACAGCTATAAAAATTCTCAAATGTCTTATAGTCACGAAAAAAGCCTCCTATCAAAATTTTCCAATAAATATTTTGGTATAAACTGAATAAATAACTTTATTATGGATAAAATACTATTAAATCCTTTAATTCATGATAAACATTATCAATAGCTTTTACCTATAATGATTATAAAATAATATCACTTTTCAAATACATATTCAAGTGGTAAAATAGTTTTTGTAAGTGGCTAACCATAATTTAGAAATTAATATAGTACAATCTATAATAAATACGAAGATTTTAATATTTTAATATATATAAATTTTACAAGGGGGAAAAAAATGTCAGCATTAACAGTAAGTCCAGAAGATGTAAAAAGAGTTAAAGCATTAGGTTTTTTAAACAACAAAGGAACTGATAATTTTTCAGGAAGAGTATTAACAGTAAATGGTAAAATAACAGCAGAACAACACAAATGCATAGCAGAAGCAGCAGAATTATTTGGAAATGGAAATATAACATTTACAACTCGTCTATCAGTAGAAGTTCAAGGTATACCATATGAAAAAATAGACGATTTCAGAAACTATGTTGCTAAAGCAGGTTTACAAACAGGTGGAACAGGAGCTAAAGTTCGTCCAGTAGTATCATGTAAAGGAACTACTTGCCAATACGGTCTATTAGATTCTTTCGCAATATCTGAAGAAATCCACAAGAGATTTTTCGAAGGATATTCTGATGTAGCTCTACCTCATAAATTTAAAATAGCAGTTGGTGGATGTCCAAATAACTGCCTAAAACCAGACTTAAACGATGTCGGTATAATAGGACAATTAGTACCAGCTCATGACCTTGAAAAATGTAAAGGATGTAAAAAATGTAAAATAGAAAAAGCATGTCCAATGCATGCATGTAAAGTTGTAGACAAGAAAATAACTAGAGATGAAAATATCTGCAACCACTGTGGTCGTTGTGTAGGAAAATGCCCATTTGATGTAGTTGATGGAAAAGTTAGAGGATTCAAAATCTACGTTGGTGGTAGATGGGGTAAAAAAATATCTGTAGGTAAACCATTAAGCAAGATATTTACAGACCTAGAAGAAGCTCTAAATGTTATAGAAAAAACTATCCTATTATTCAAGGATCAAGGAATCAAAGGTGAACGTTTTGAAGAAACTATAAATCGTATAGGATTTGAAAATGTTGAAAAACAATTATTATCTGATGATTTATTAAATAGAAAAGAAGAAATAATCAAAAAAGAATTATTGACTAAATAGTAGTTAAATTCTAAAACCTCTAGATGTAGATTAGATAATTAGCTACAGCTAGAGGTTTTATTATATTTACGTACTCGATATAACGATATATTTTTATTTAAAAATATTTATCAGGTATCCAGGAAATTACATATTCGTAGTCAGTTTTTATGCCAGGACTTATTATTTTAAATCTGCCCTTAACTCTTTGTTCTTCCAAAACGCTATCGAAGTGGCAAAGGGCGATACCCATGTCGATTTTATTCATATCCTTTGTTCCAGTTGTGAAGAAATGAATTCCTTCATCGTTGTACACAACTCTCCAAGGTTGGCAATTTCTAGAAGATGGTGCAAGTCTTACTGCTTCTAGAGCGTCACCGTAGATTCCTGCTTGTTTTCTAGCCATAGGAGTATAAAAATCATTTCGATTAAATAATTTACTAAAAGGTTCTCTTTTGTTATGATTGCTTCCAATTAAAAATCCTATAGGGCTTCTTCTCAAACCAGGATAACCAACAGGAGAAACTATGGGTAAAATATATCCCTCTTTTAAATTGATAGCTTTTGCAAATTTGCTTTTATTAAAAGTTCCACCAAGCCAAACTGTACCGAGGTTTAGAGATGTACAGTATAAAATAACTTTTTCAAAAGTATAACCTAGAGCTTCAAGCGCAAAAGGCTTGTCCTCGCAAGAAGCTACTAAAAAGTAGTTAGGATTTTTTATGACACCGTAAGTACCAAGTTTTTCCTTGTGATAGTTATTTGGTTTTAGAATTTGAATACAAACTTTTTTGTTAAATGGGTTTGTAACATCATCAATGTAATTTTGAATTTTGTCTAAAACAGATGTTTCTATAGGTTCGTTGCTATAGGTTCTGATTGATTGCCTAGATTTTATAAGCTGAAAAATTGATTGAGTCATAAGATGTCCCCCCTTAAATTTTATAATTAAATTATAGCATGAAGAATTATCGTAATAAAGTGATTGCGCAATATTATATAAAATAATGATATAATTAAAGTGAATTAGGAGGGGAATTATTATGTTGAGATTACCGTATAATATATTTCAAAAAATATTGGAAGTAGTTACAATGGTGCTACTTCTGTGCCAAATTGTATATGTAGCTGTTAGGTATTCAAAAATAGCAGATAAAATACCTACACATTTTGATTTTGCAGGCAATCCAGATAGCTGGGGCAGTAAATCGACAGTTTTCATACTTTTAGGGACGACTATATTTTTATATGTGATAATGACTGTCTGCATGTTTTTCCCTAAGATATGGAATGTACCAGTTAAAGTTACAGAGGAAAATAGACGACGAATTTTTAACTATGTCGCAAACATGGTTTTACTAATTAAACTAATTATAGTAGGATGTTTTTTCTATATGACATTTTGCTCGATGGAGGGAATTGCTCTTGGAATTTGGTTCACAATTTTCATGCTCGGGAGTGTTTTAGGAGTGACATTATACTATACAGTAAAAATGGTAATAAATAGATAAACTAAGGAGATTGAATATGAATAATTACGATGCTTATATTTTTGATTTTGATTATACACTAGCAGATGCAACAAATCCAATTGTCGAGAGCTTCAACTATGCATTCGACAAATTAAATCTAAAAAGAGCTTCATATAAAGATATTGTAAATACTATAGGCATTCCTCTAGGAGAAGCCTATACACTTTTGACAGGAGACAAAAGCGAGGAAAGCGTAAATTTATTTAAAAAATACCAAAAAGAAAAATCCGACCAAATCACAGTCAAACAGACAGTATTTATCGGAGAAGCAAAAAAAGTCCTAGAAACTCTAAAATCAAACGACAAAAAAATCGGAATAGTTTCATCAAGATGGGGACAACGAATAAACGACATATTAGTAAACCTAGATGCTAGAGATCTTGTAGACATTATAATAGGCACAGAACATGTCGAAAAATACAAACCAAACCCAGAAGGGCTATTTAAAATTATAGATATGATGGAGGCAAAAAACGTGCTATATATAGGTGACAGCTACATAGATGCCGAAACTGCACAAAATGCCAAAGTCGATTTCGTCGGCGTTACAACAGGTACTACACCTAGAGAAAAATTGGAGAGATACCCAAATGTAGCTGTACTAGATGATATAGCTGGTCTTTTAGAGATATAGCCATATAGTGGGGTGAATGTATGGGAAAATTTGTAATTGACATAGTGGACTTATACTGGATAGACGGAGAAAAAGAAAATCCGGAGGATTTATGCCTTCATGGAGAAGTCAATGTAACAATTGGGGGAGAAACACTTATCGATATTGATGAATATACTAAAGTAGTATTTGATTTTGCTGATAAAATAGAGGTATTTTATAAATCATGCAAAGAAAAAGTACTTCCAGATGATGACTTCGACAGAGAAGGATATATCAAATTTTGGAGGGAATGGAACAACAGAAGACATAAAAATTTTCTTATATAAAAATATAAATTCTGCTATAATTATAATATAGATAGTTATAGAAAGGGGTAATAGCTATGAAGAAAAATTTAATCATAACAATAAGTAGAGAGTACGGTAGCGGTGGAGGAGAAATAGGCAGAAAATTAGCCAAAGCTCTAAACATACCTTGCTACGATAAGGAATTACTTACAATAGCAGCAAAAGAAAGTGGTTATTGCCAAGAATTTTTTGAAAAATACGATGAAAAACCTATAAAATCATTGAGTTATTTTTCATACGACCAAACAAGCTCTTCACTACCTTTAGGACATCAATTATTCTTGAAACAATTTAATATAATTCAAGATTTAGCTTCAAAGGAATCTTGTATATTTGTAGGTAGAGCAGCTAATTATGCGTTGAGGGACAAATTTGATTCTATCGACATATTTATACATGCCGATTTCGAGACTAGAAGACAAAGAGCTGTAGAAGAACACGGCATAGAAGAAAAGAAAAGCGCCAAGACAGTCAAGAAAATAGACAAAGAGAGAACATCCTTCTACAATTTCTACACAAGTATGAAATGGGGAGATGCTAGAGATTTCGACCTTTGCATAAATACTAGCAAGATAAGTATAGACGAAGCTGTGGAAATAATTTTAGAAGCAGTAAAAAGACACTATAAAGAAGATTAAATGCAGAAGCCTTCTCTGATAAATTATCAGAGGAGGCTGTTTTAATTAAAAGTACATTTCAGGTCTATGTAAAGTTAAAATGGATCCTATACAGTGGACACTAGAAAAAAAGTGTCTACCTGTATAGGATATTTTTATGTAAAATAACATTAAAGGAGTTGAATAGGCATGAGTAAAAAAATTTTTTCTGAAAAAGATATTAATGAATTATCTAAAAATAAATATGTTAAAAAAGTAAGCCAAAAAGGAATTACATATACTAATGAATTTAAACTTCATTTCATAGCTGAATATGAAACAGGTAAAACACCTAGACAAATTTTTGAAGAGGCAGGTTTTGATATTGAAGTAATCGGAACAAAACGTATTGAATGCGCTAGCCATAGATGGAGAAAATCATATAAAGAGAAAGGTGTTCTAGGTTTAGATGATACAAGAGCATTAAATTCTGGGAGACCACTTAATCGAGAATTAACATTAGAAGAAATTCTAGCTAAAAAAGATGCAGAAATTGAATATTTAAAAGCGGAGCTTGAACTTGTAAAAAAGTTAGAAATAAGCGAAAGGCAGGTGAAAAATAATAAATTAAAACCAGTAAAAGTTTTTGGATTAATTAAAGATATAATATCTAAATTCAATTTAACAGGAATGGTAAAACATTTATGTAAAATTGCAAATGTATCTACTTCTGGATATTATAAATCTTTAAGAACAAAAGACCTTAGAAATCACAAAGAAATAAACGATTTAAAGGCAAAAGAAATCATTCTAAAGGCATTTAATCATAGAGGATACAAGAAAGGTTCTAGATCTATAAAAATGACTTTAGAAAATGAATTTGGGATAAAAATGAACAGAAAGAAAATACAAAGAATAATGAGAAAATATGACATAGTTTGCCCTATACGTAAAGCTAATCCGTATAAACGTATGGCTAAAGCAACTAAAGAACATCGAGTTGTGGAAAATAAACTAAATAGAGAATTTAAGCAAAATATACCAGGTAAAGTGCTATTAACAGATATAACATATATGCCTTACGGCAATGGTCAAATGGCATATTTATCTACTGTAAAAGATTCCTCAACTAATGAAATATTAGCATATAATTTATCAAGTAGTTTAGCTATAGAACTAGTAACTGAAACTATAGATAAATTAGTTAATATTAAATCTTTAAAATTACATAAGGATGCATTTGTTCATTCAGATCAAGGTTCTCATTATACTAGTCCGAAATTTCAAAATTTACTTAAGAAAAACAACTTAGGACAATCTATGTCTAGAAGGGGTAACTGTTGGGATAATGCTCCGCAGGAATCATTCTTTGGTCATATGAAAGATGAAATGGATTATAAATCTTGTAATACATTTGAGGAATTACAATTTGTAGTAGATGATTATATGGATTATTATAATAATTTTAGATGTCAATGGAATTTAAAAAAGCTGACTCCTGTTCAATTCAGAAATCAGCTTTTAATGGCGGCTTAGCCACACTTTTTTTCTAGTGTCCTTGACAAAGGGTCCACTTTAAGTTATGTAAGGTCTATTTTTTCTACTTTCCTTGCATTTACTCAAATCTATATCTACAGTTATCAGCTGTTCCTTGTCATCTGATTTAAATACGACATTTCCGTCACAGTCTACTACAAGGGATTCTCCAGCAAAGTCCATATTTCCCTCTTTGCCGACACGATTACACATAGCTATAAACACATTATTGTGGTAAGCTTGAACTCTAAGCTCCCACTCGAACATCTCAAGCGGCTCGTCCTTAGTATTGGCAGTAGGTATTATAATCAACTCCGCACCCTTTAAGGCACAGGTTCTAACGCTCTCAGGAAGATGTCTATCAAAGCATATAACTATCCCAACCTTCCCAAAAGGCGTATCAAAAACCATAAATCCATCCTCAGAAGGAGTATAGTAGTATTTTTCATAAAAATTCTTGGCGTTTAAAATATGCACCATCTTAGAAAATCCATCTAGCTCGCCCTTGGAATTTATCATAAGCGACATATCATATCTCTTCTCGTCCTGCTCTATGTATAAATTTGGAGATAGATACATCTCGTATTCTCTACATAATTCCTTCATCTTAGTTATTCTCTGATCGTCTAAAGTCAGACAAAAATCGTCTATTTGCTTTCCAAGGCAGTTTTTCAAATCCTTTTCTTCGTACTGAGGGAAGAAAGGAGTCCATTGAATCTCAGGGAAAAACAATAAATCACTGCCCTTAGCCTTCTTCATAAAATCCAATGTCTTTTGATAATTACTATTCATATCCAGATTCATTGAAACCTGAGCCATCGCCAATTTCATATCATATAGCCTCCTTTTTATTATAAACTAGCTTTAACAACATTATACATCATTTCACAACAAAAATTACAAAACACAAATGCAAGAATTAAACCAAAACTTGCATATTAATGAAAAATTGGCTATAATCTTCTTTATAGGATAAAAAATATATGAAAAATAAATTATATAAATTAGGGGGGTGAATTCTTGAAATATTTGATTGCAGGGGATTCAGCACTAATAATTGAATTTGGAAACGATATAAGTACTGAAACAAACAACAAAATAAGGGTTTTCAACGATTTAATAAAATCGGCTAAAATACAAGGGATCACAGAGACAGTTCCTACTTTTAGATCTCTTTTAATTTACTACGACCCTTCAAAGATATATTTTGACGAATTAAAGTCGAAAATTGAAAAGCTAAGTAAAAATTTAGATTCTAAATCAGAGACCAAAAAAAGAATAATAGAAATACCAGTCTGCTACGGCGGCTCTTTTGGAGAGGATTTAGAATTTGTAGCAGAGCACGCAAAATTGACTACAAGAGAAGTAATACAAATACATACATCTAGGGAATATTTAATTTACATGCTAGGATTTTTACCGGGGTTTGCCTATCTAGGGGGGCTTGACAGCAGACTATTCACTCCTAGACTTAAAAATCCGAGAACTAGAATCGACGCTGGCTCTGTAGGCATAGGTGGTGAACAAACTGGAATATACCCACTAGCATCTCCAGGTGGATGGAGACTTATTGGAACTACTCCAGTGAAGCCATATGATGCAAATAGAGAGGAGCCAATTTTATATAAAGCAGGCGACTACATAAAATTTGTAGAAATAAGTCAATCTGATTTTTACGAGATAAAAAATCTAGTAGATAAAAATTTATACCATTGTAACGTAATAGAGAGGGGGCTTTAAAATTGGGAATAATAATTCGAAAAAGTGGATTATATACGACTATTCAGGATTATGGTAGAGTAGGATACCAAGAATTCGGCTTCTCTGTATGTGGTGCAATGGACAAAAGATCTCTCAAAATCGCAAATATACTAGTCGGCAACCCAGTCGACGAGGCAGTAATAGAGATGACCTTAGTAGGTCCTACTATAGAATTTACAGAGACTAATATTATAGCTATAACTGGCGGCAACCTAAGACCAAAGCTAAACGGTCAAAAGGTTCACACATACCAAGCTCTACTTATAAAGGCTGGAGATGTGCTGTCATTTGAATATGCAAAAAGCGGCTGCAGAGCGTACATAGCATTTGCAGGAGGGCTTAAAGTCCCAAAAGTCATGGGAAGTAAGTCGACATATGTAAGATGTGGAATAGGAGGATACAAGGGTAGAACTCTACAAGCAGGCGACTACATTAAGTTTGAATCGCCAAAGGACTATCTTCCGTATTTTTTATCTAGAAAAATAAACTACATGCACAAAAACGAGTCAGAGGTAACATTGAGAGTCATAAGAGGACCTCAGGATACAGCATTTACGGAAAATGGCTTGAAAACGTTTTTCTCTAGCCCATATAAGGTTACTAATGAAAATGACAGAATGGGCTGTAGACTAGACGGTCCAGTCATAGAGCACAAATCCTCTGCAGATATAATCTCAGACGGTATAGCTCTAGGCTCAATACAGGTGCCTTCACACGGTAAGCCTATAATCATGATGACAGATAGACAGACGACAGGTGGCTACACAAAAATTGCAACCGTAATAAGCGTAGATATACCAAAGCTTGCACAGAGAAAGGCTGGAGATACTATCTATTTTAAGGAAATTTCTTTAAAAGAAGCACAAAATCTCTACAAAGAAGAAAAATTACTTTATAAAGCAATTACAAAAAACATACACAAGCCATGTATGGAGGTCTTAGAGCCTAGAAGTGCATCTAGAAGAATTGAAATTCTTTTAGAAAAAGACAACAATCCATTTCAACAAAAATAATAGGGTAAATTAGGAGGATAACATGGAATACGAAAAAATTTTAGAATTAATAAAAATAATGGAGGATTCATCTTTAACTACTTTTTCTTACAAAGAAGGAGATAGTGAGATTTTACTAAAAAAAGAAGTAACAGCTGTAAAACAAGTAGAAGCAGCACCTGCAAAGGTTAAGGAAGCTACAGAGCCTGCAGGAGATGGAGTTGAATACATAAAGGCTGAGCTTATAGGAACATTCTATGAAGCTCCATCACCACAAGCAAAAGCATTCGTATCAGTAGGCGACAAAATCACAAAGGGTCAAGTCGTAGGAATAATAGAAGCTATGAAAATGATGAATGAAGTAGTCAGCGAATACGAGGGAACAGTAGAAGCTATCCTAGTCGAAAATGAACAAATGATAGAATACGGTCAACCTTTATTCAAAATAAAAACAGTATAGGAGAGTTTAAAATGTTTAACAAAATATTAATAGCAAACAGGGGTGAAATTGCTATAAGAATCATCAGAACATGTAAATCTCTAGGTATCAAGACAGTAGCAGTTTACTCTGAAATAGATAAAAATGCTCTCCACACTAAGCTAGCTGACGAGAGCATATGCATAGGACCTGCTAAATCAAAGGACAGCTATTTGAACATGAACCGCATCATTACAGCAGCTCAGCTTACAAATGCAGATGCTATACATCCAGGATTTGGATTTTTATCAGAAAACAGCAAGTTCGTGGATTTATGCAAGGAAAACAACATAACATTTATAGGACCAAGCAGTGAAGTAATAGATTTGATGGGAAATAAATCAAACGCCAAAAACACAATGATAAAGGCAGGAGTCCCAGTAGTACCTGGAACAGAAGATCCAGTGTACGACGCAGAGGTAGGTAAGAAATTAGCCGATGAAATGGGATATCCAGTAATAGTAAAGGCATCCTCAGGTGGCGGCGGTAAAGGAATGAGAATAATAGAAAATTCGACTGAATTTATCGAGGGCTTCAACGTAGCACAGGGTGAATCTGTAAACGCTTTTGCAGACAACACAATGTACATAGAAAAATACATCAGAAACCCAAGACACATAGAGGTACAAATTTTAGCAGACAAATACGGAAACGTAGTCCACCTAGGAGAAAGAGACTGCTCAATCCAAAGACTACACCAAAAGATGATAGAGGAATCTCCTTCACCAGCTATAGGTGACGAGCTAAGAAAAGTGCTAGGTGAAACAGCAGTAAAAGCAGCAAAGGCCGCTCACTACGAAAACGCAGGCACAGTAGAATTTCTACTAGATGAAAACGGCGACTACTACTTCATAGAAATGAACACTAGAATACAAGTAGAACACCCTGTCACAGAAATGGTAACAGGAATAGATTTAATAAAACAACAAATTTTAATCGCAGCAGGGCAAAAATTAGTCTACACACAAGACGACATCCAAATAAAAGGACATGCCATCGAATGTAGAATAAACGCCGAAAATACACTTAAAAACTTCATGCCCGCACCTGGTAAAATAAACGCAGTACATTTTCCAGGAGGCTTCGATGTAAGAGTCGACACAGCACTTTACGCTGGATACGTGCTTCCAGCTACTTACGATTCTATGATAGCCAAGGTAATCGTACATGGAAGCAACAGAAAAGAAGCGATTGAAAAAATGAAGGCAGCTCTAGATGAGCTTGTAATAAGTGGAGTTGAGACAAACGCCAACTTCCAATATTCAATAATGAATAACCCAACATATGTAAACGGTGAAGCAACAACAGGATTTATAAAGGATTTGTTATCTTAAAAGGGGGAATTATAAATGGATTTAGTAAACGCATCACCAAGTGAAGTTAGAAAACTTATAAGAGAAGGAAAAATAGTAAAACCAACATCTGGAATGTGTGCAGGATACGCACAAGCCAACTTAGTAGTACTTCCAAAGGATTTAGCCTACGATTTCTTATTATTCGCTCAAAGAAATCCAAAGCCATGTCCAATACTAGAAGTCAGCGATGTAGGAAGCAGAACACTAAAGAAAATAGCAAAGGACTGCGATATAGCTAAGGACATCCCAAAATACAGAATCTACAAAAAAGGCGAGCTTGTAGGAGAATATACAGACGTATCAGAATTCTGGCAAGACGACTTTGTAAGCTTCTTAATAGGATGTAGCTTCTCATTCGAATCAGAAATGATAGAAGCAGGCATAGAAATCAGACATATAACAGAAGACTGCAACGTTCCAATGTATATGACAAATATAGAATGTGAAAGCGCTGGTATATTCAACGGTAAAATGGTCGTAAGTATGAGACCAATAAAACCTGACCAAATAGTAAAGGCAGTTACAGTAACAGAAACTATGCCTAAAGTCCATGGAACACCAATACATATAGGCGACCCTTCAGTAATAGGCATCAAGGACATAAACAAACCAGAATTCGGTGACGCCGTAACAATCAACGAAGGCGAAGTTCCAGTATTCTGGCCATGTGGAGTAACACCACAATCTGTAATAATGAACGTTAAGCCTGACATAGTTATAACTCACTCACCAGGTCACATGCTTATTACAGACGTTAAAAACGTAGAATTAAAATACTAAGAGGTGAAAATATGCTTAAGGTAGATTTAAACTGTGATTTAGGGGAAAGCTTTGGCAGATATAAGTTGGGCTTAGACGAAGAGATAATTCCACTTATTTCCTCAGCAAACGTAGCATGTGGATTTCACGCATCAGATCCAGTAGTCATGCAAAAAACTATAAAAATGGCTAAACAAAGCGACATTCAAGTAGGAGCTCACCCAGGATTTTTAGACCTTATGGGATTTGGTAGAAGAAATATGGACATATCTACTGAAGAAGCAAAGGCATACGTAAAATATCAACTAGGAGCCCTATACGCCTTCTGCAAAGGTGAAAACATGGAAATTCAACATGTAAAACCACATGGAGCACTTTACAACATGGCAGGCAAAAATTACGACCTAGCAAAGGCAATATGTGAAGCCATATACGAATTTGACAAAAACATAATACTTCTAGGGCTTTCAGGTAGTCAACTTATAAAAGCAGGCGAGGACACTGGACTTAGAGTAGCTAGAGAAGTATTTGCAGATAGAGCATATGAAGACGACGGTTCACTAAGAGCTAGAAGCAAAGAAGGTGCCGTCATAACAGACGAAAATATCGCCATAGACAGAGTAGTTAAAATGGTCAAAGAAAACAAAGTAACATCTTACTCTGGTAAGGAAATAGAAATATATGCAGATTCAATATGTGTCCACGGGGATGGAGTCAAGGCATTAGAATTTGTCAAAAAAATTAGAGAGAGACTTTTATCAGAGGGTATCGAAATACTACCTCTTAAAGAGATAGTTTAAGATAAAAATTAGAAAGAGTTTTGAAAGGGAGAATTTATTATGAGCAAACTTATGGAAAAGCTTAAAAACATAGGTCCAGGAGCTCTTATAGCAGCTGGATTTATAGGACCTGGTACTGTAACAACATGTACACTTTCAGGTGCAAACAGTGGTTACACACTATTATGGGCAATGCTATTCTCAACAATAGCTACAATCATATTCCAAGAGATGGCCGCTAGACTAGGTATAATCACACAAAAGGGCTTAGGAGAAAACATCAGAGAAAAAATCACAAATCCTGTTTTAAAGACTATCGCAGTAATCATAGTATTAATAGCAATATTTGTAGGTAACATAGCTTATGAAACAGGTAACTTAGTAGGTGGATCAATGGGATTATCTACAATAGTTCCATCTGTACCAACACAAATTTGGGGACCAGCACTAGGTCTAATAGCATTCCTTTTATTATGGTCAGGAAGCTACAAAAAAATCGAAAAATTCTTAATGGCATTAGTTATTGTAATGAGTATCACATTCTTCACAACTGCCATAGTTTCTAAACCAGATATAGGCGCTATAATTAAAGGATTATTCATACCAAGCGTAGGTGCAAACGACTTTTTAACAGTAGTTGGACTTATAGGAACAACAGTAGTTCCATACAACCTATTCTTACATGCATCATCAGTATCTGAACGTTGGAAAAACCCTGAAGATATAAAAAGCGCAAGACTAGATACAATAATATCTATAGGTCTAGGTGGTCTTATATCAATGGCTATCATAATATCTGCATCTGCAAGCTTCTACGGCACAGGTACAACTATAGAAAGTGGTGCTGATATGGCAGCTCAATTACAACCACTTCTAGGTGAATGGGCAAAATGGTTATTTGGTATAGGATTATTCGCAGCTGGATTCACATCTGCAATAACTGCTCCACTATCTGCAGCATTTGCTACAACAGGAGCTTTAGGATTTGAAAAAGACATGAAATCAGCTAAATTCAGAATCGTATGGATGATAGTTTTAGCAGTTGGTATAATACTAAGTGCACTTGGAATGTCTTCACCAACACAATTAATATTAGTAGCACAAGCAGCAAATGCAGTAATACTACCAATAATCGCCGCATTCCTAATATTCGTACTAAACCACGATGATTTAGGAAAATACAAAAACAAATTATGGAACAACATACTTGGAATAATTATACTATGCGTAACATTAGTTTTAGCTTATAGATCTTTATTATCATTTGTTACTACATTAAAAGGAATTTTAGGAATGTAATTTATTTATATATTAAAAAAAGGGCTGTAGCTGAGATATTTATTCTCGCTACAGTCTTTTTTTGTTGTTTGAAAATAAAATTATTGTAAAACAATAATAATTATTGCAAAACGATAATTATTCAGCTCCAATTATATTAACAATTATCGTAAAACAATAATTTAAAAAATAGGAGGTCGCCATGAACACATTGAAAATTAAAAAAATATTTCTGATAACAGCGATAATATCATCGATTCTAAGCTGCACGATGTTTTTTATAATCAAATTAGAAAACAGCATGTATATAATGTATTATCCGTTTGAATTAGTGGGAAAAATAATTAGAAGCTTGTCACTATCATCGTCAATCGGAAATATCGTATCATGGATTATCTATATCGGAATTTGCATGATACCTACATTCATTTATTTCTACAAATACAAAAAAGTAGACTTCATACTGCTAATTTCGAGCATATACCTATTATTTGCTGTATATAATTTTATAAATCCAGAAGGATTTTACAAATTATTGCCAGATGAATTGCAAAGCGCCACAGAGTTTATAACAGCCGTGAAATTGTCTATAGCGATGATGTTTTATATCATCTTAATCAGCTATTTCGTGCTGTTCTCTATGAAATATTTATCTGAAGGCCAAAGTGCACTAAAAGGGCTCCAAATAATTTTAACCGTATTTCTAGGGGCGTACTTGGTAGCGATTTTTTACTTTGGACTATTCGACATATTGAAAAATTCATCACTACTTTACTTGGTAAAATACATATTATTGCTGGCACCTAATATAATGTCTATGATTGTCATTTTTACAGGAATAGAGCTAGTAAATAATTTTGCAGAAAATCAGTACAGTGAAACAGTAGTAGAGGACATAAGAAAAATCCACAAATACAGTAAATCGACAGTGTATCTATCAATTTTATCATCATTAATAGCAAACGGAATGCAGATATTTTTATTCTCAACAATGTACGATATCGAGATGTTTTTAGACATACCATTTATCCCATTGATAGTCGCTTTTGTCGGTATGATACTTTGCAAATACTTTAAAGAAAACAACAATTTATTTGACGATAATAATTCAATCATTTAAGAGGTGAGGACATGGGTGTAGAAGTACATTTAGAGGAAATGCTAAAAAAAAGAAACATGACATCAAAGGAGCTTGCTAAGCTTATAGGCATCACAGAGGCAAATCTTTCCATACTCAGAAGTGGAAAAGCAAAGGGTGTCAGATTTGAAACTATAAATAAAATTTGTTTTTACTTGGACTGCCAAATAGGCGATATATTGAAGTTTGATGGTAAACTGGAGGATGATTAATTATGAAGAAAATTTTATATGTAATTCTTATGATAATCTGTTCGATAAATCTAACTGGCTGTCAGCTAGCCGAGGAAGATACACAACCTGCAGATAAAAATATGTGTGGAGTTTTTGTCAGATTTTTTGATGACGATGGTAGCGATGATCTTGATTACGACAAAAAATACTACATAGATTACGATAGCACTACAGGTAAATACAGCATAGACGGCTTAGAAGGAGAAGCAATTTTCCTTTACAAAAACGGCGACACACTAGAAACAGTAAGCGACGATGTATTTAGAAATGTAAAAATGGATGTACTTGTAAATTCAAAAGACGACGAAGATTTTTACAAAACATATCAAGAAGAAGCTCCAAATTCCGAGCTAAAGGTAGATTCTGAAGAATACCAACTCGAAGCCACAATATACTATACAGGAAAATTTAAAGGAACAATCCAATTTGATTCTATAATAAAAGACGGCGACAAATACTATATTACCTTAGATGGTCAAGGAATTTATCTAGATAATCTAGGAAGTTGGTCAACATCAGAAAGCGCACAATATACAGAAAAAGACTCTGGCGGAAATGAAATAACTAAAAAATTCTCTTACAAAATATCAATCGAGCCAGTAGACGAGCTAAAAAGCATAAAAATAAAAGAGATGGACAAAAACGACACTGTCATAAACACAAAACAAATCATACACACTAAAGACGACTACGAATTTAAAATAGGAAAAAATACAGCCTATATAATAGTAGAAGAAACCTGCATCGATAGCAAAAGCAAAAAAGAAACAATAAAACGAACTGTATACGACAGAGATGAAATAAGTGATCAAAAAGACGAAACAATCGATCATCCTTGCAATTACGCAGGTGAAGGCGGCATAGTAATCCCTAAGGATTTATATATTGTAAAATAATTAAATCTCAGAAAATGATTTGCCTTTAGAAGAGTCAATAGAATGGCTAGAGGAGCACGGAGGATATTGCGACTGTGAGGTTTTAGCCAATATAGAGGATTTATTTTAACGATTTGATAAGAGTTAATTATTTTTGAAATTTTATATTTTTTTAAGATATCCATAAGATATAAACTATGGGTGTCTTTTTTTATTGACATAAAACTAGAGAAAATATATAATAAAAATATACAAACATATGTTCGATAATCTAGAAATATATAACATTTATTTTTGGATTGTAGTGATTTTTTAATAAGTAGTTTTAACAGAATGTATATAAGAAAGGGGTAGCCAAGTATGAATAAAGATTTTGATAATGAAATGTTTTATGAAAATCAAGAATTAATAGAGTTAGTTGAAAAATTAAAAAATAACGATATGAATTTTAATGTAGTAAAAGATAATATATGTACATTTGATGCAGAGTGTATAGAGGGGGGCGTTACATATAAAACTTTCTTAAATAAATTCGTCCATATGTCTAATAATAAATTAAAAATCACAGATATACAAATAGATGACTTTGATGATATGGAAATGGAAGATTTCGATTTTGATCATTTTGGTATGGATGAAGATATTGATATAGAAGAATTTGATTTTTGTATGGAAGAGGGAGCGATTATAGGTATCGACTTTAAAATAAATGGAAAACTTACGTCTATAGAAGTAGAATTTGCATATGATTGGTTTAACGATGA
>NZ_JALEXO010000113.1 GCF_022780145.1 Intestinibacter sp. | reverse complement strand
TTTGATGAATCAAGAGATACAGTTAATGTCTTTTCTCCAGTATTTACTGCACATGATTCTATTCCTGGAACATTAACTGCTAAAAGCTCTATCATTTCGGCAATGTCTTTAGTCAATGCACCTTCAACAAATAATTCTTTTTTAACTAAAGCTGCTGTACTCATATAATCCCCTTCCTTCTCTAACGTTTATACATCTCTTCTATATGGTGTAATCCACAAGCAAATATTTGACTTATATGTTCATCGTCTAATGAATAAAATACTGTCTTTCCTACTTTTCTAAATTTAACAAGTCTCGCCTGTTTTAAAACTCTAAGCTGATGTGAGATAGCAGATTGAGTCATACCCAATGCATTAGCTATATCACAAACACACATTTCTTCTTTGAATAAAATAAATATAATTTTTATTCTAGTTTGATCTCCAAATACCTTAAATAATTCAGCTAAATCTAAAAGCATTTCCTCTCCTGGCATATCTCCTTTTATTTTTTGCACAATATCTTCATGATCGTGCGTACATTCACATCCACTTATATTTTCATCATTTATATCGTATTTCATAATAATTACCTCCATATTAAACAAACATATGAATAACTGTTCATATATTATAATAATAGTCTCTTTACTTTTATTTAGCAACATATTTTCGGATTTTTTTTATTAACTTTTAATTCCATTTTGTTATGATTTATTTTTTGATTTATAAATAATTACTTTAAACATATATTTTTCACTAATTTAATATATATATTATTAGAAAAATTTTTAATTGCTTCATTTAAAGGAAAGGAGAATTTACATGAATAATAACAATAGAAAAGAAAATGTAGGCTCTAACTATATATATCCTCAGCCTTATATAGATCCTATGGTTTATTTAAATCCTTATTATTCAAATATGCAGGGATATCAATATAATAACAATCAAGGGTATATCGATTATTCTCAGTTTAACAACGGATACATCGATTACTCTCAATTCAATGAGAATCAAAATAATACTCCGCCTGAACAAAATTATGTAAAAGATGAAAATGAAGAATTGACTAATATTCCACCTGAGGAGGATTTTAATATACCTTATATACCATATTATCCACCATCAAATATGCCTAACAACACACAAAATATACCTAACATGATACTTCCAAATACTCAATATCAAGGATTACCACCAAATATGGGAAATCAAGGATTCACAAATCAAAACCAACAAAATCAAAATCCTCAAGGTATGCCAAACCAAAATTTCCAAAACATGAATATACCTTATAACCAAATGTCTTATATACATCAACCTATGCCTTATATGGGATACGTTCCTATACCAAAACCTATGTATCCTGCAAATATGTTCCCTAATATGTATCCAGAGGTATTTCCTAACATGATGTATCCGAACTACCCTTTTGTAAATATGGGTCCTGATATGTCTAATATCAATATGGAAGAATTTGATGAAGAGGAAATGTAATTTTTCATAAAGAAAGGGAGCTCACTGCTTTAAAGTGGCTCCCATTTTTATATTATTTTCAAATAATAATCTAATATCTATTTATTAGCTTTGCGGTTTCTGTTGTAGTTGATTAAGCATCCAGCTTTAACTATTTCTTTTTCATCATCTGTCATATCAGCTATGTATAAGCTTAATTCTTTGATTTCATCTCCTATAACATAAGCTTTTATGTCTTTCATATCTCCATCTAATGCTTTTCTTATATTTGGAACAAATATATAATCTCCAACCTCGAACTCAGCATCTGCTTCCATTTGGAATGGAACCATACCCCAGTTCATAACGTTTGAACGATAACGTTTAGTTGCGTATTCTTTACAGATGTTAGCAAGTCCACCCATAACTCTTTGGCAGCTAGCAGCTTGTTCACGAGCAGAACCGTCACCTGGTTTTTTAGCATAGATCATACTTCCTATTTCTATATCTTTGACGTCGTCTATACCGAATTTTTCAGTTATCTTAGCGTAAACATCAGCAAGTTTTGGATCTAAAGCTACTGGATCTTGTCCTTCTAATCTAGCTTTTTCTACTTTGTCTACTGCTTTTGTATTTCCTACGTATTCAGGGTCTCTTCTTGATAATGCAAATTCAGCTAATTTTAATGGGTTAGATCTGAATGCTGAAGTTTCTCCTGATGGTATTAATTCGTCTGTAGTTGTAACTTCATCTAATATCTTAGAACAAACCTTTAATAATATATTGTCTGCTAATGCACTCATTGCTGGCCAGTCTTTTATGTTTGGTCCGTAAACTAAATCTAATTCATCGTCAGCTTTTTGGAATCCTTGGTATACTCTGCTTCTATATGCAGAATCATCGAATTTGTATCCTGGTATATTAGCTTCATCTACTAAATCAGTTGCAGGAGTTAAGATACCTCCATTTGCTGCTGTAGCTGCTATACTTCTAGCATCCATTAATGCAACTGATGACATTTGGCCGTTTCCTGGTTTAGAACCTTCTCTGTTAGGGAAGTTTCTAGTTGTATGTCTTATACTTAAACCGTTGTTAGCTGGAGTATCTCCTGCACCGAAGCATGGTCCACAGAATGCAGTTTTTACAGTTGCACCAGATGCCATTAATGTAGATATAGCACCTTTTTCTAATAAATCCATAAATACTGGTTGAGATGATGGATATACTGCTAATGAGAATTCATCATTTCCACAGTTTTTACCTTTAAGTATTTCTGCTGCTTGCATTACACTTGTATAAGTACCACCTGAACATCCAGCTATGATCCCTTGTTGAACTTGTAATTTTCCGTCTACTATTTTGTCAGTTAGACTAAATTCTATTTCTGGATTGTCTATTAATTTTTTAGCATCTTCTTCTACTTTTGTTAGTATTTCTTCAAGATTAGCATTTAATTCATCTATTTCATATACATTGCTTGGATGGAATGGTAGAGCTATCATAGGTTTGATTTCGCTTAAATCTACATAAACTAATCCATCATAGTAAGCAATTTCTTTTGGATTTAATTCTTTGTAATCTTCTACTCTATTGTGAGCAGCTAAGTATGCTTTTGTATCTTCGTCTGTTCTCCATACAGAAGTTAAGCATGTAGTTTCAGTAGTCATAACGTCTACACCATTTCTGTAATCTGTAGTCATTGATGCAACCCCTGGTCCTACGAATTCCATTACTTTATTTTTAACGTATCCGTTTTTGAATACTTTTCCTATTATAGCAAGTGCTATATCTTGTGGTCCTACTCCTGGATGTGGTTTACCTTCTAAGTAAATAGCTACTACTCCTGGATAAGCGATATCGTAAGTGTCTTCTAGTAATTGTTTAACTAGTTCTCCACCACCTTCTCCTACTGCCATTGTTCCAAGAGCTCCGTATCTAGTGTGACTGTCTGATCCTAATATCATTTTTCCACAACCAGCCATCATTTCTCTCATGTATTGATGTATAACTGAGATATGAGCTGGAACATAGAGTCCGCCGTATTTCTTAGCAGCTGATAAACCAAACATATGGTCATCTTCGTTTATTGTTCCACCTACTGCACATAGTGAGTTGTGGCAGTTTGTAAGAACATAAGGAATTGGGAATTTTTTCATTCCTGATGCTTTTGCTGTTTGAATTATACCAACATATGTTATATCATGAGATGCCATTGCATCGAATTTTATTTTTAACTTGTCCATATCAGAAGAAGTATTATGTGCTTCTAATATTGAATAAGCTATTGTTCCTTTTTTAGCTTCTTCCTTATTTGCTTTTTTGCCTGTTAGTTGTTCAACTTTTTGAGCTTCTGATTCTTTTACTATGGCGTCACCATTTACTAGATAGACACCTTCATCGTATAATTTAATCATTTCTAATCTCCCTTTCATCTACTTTATATTATTAAAATATGTCTATATCTATTTTATTACTTTTCAATAAATTTTTCATCAAAGCTTATACTTAAAATATACTCCTATATTAGATTAAAGTCTAATATAGTTTTTTTATATGTGTTATTCCTAAAAGTTATAACATAAAAAAGTGTAAATCGAGTTATTACTTTTATAGCCTCTAATTTACACTTTACTTTTATTAAATATCTATTTTTACATTTTCTTCAACAAACTTGATAAAATCCTTGACTATTATACTCAGTTGCTTTTCTTTCGGATAAACAAGCCAAGTATTTCTCATTATATTGTTTCCATCAGAATCGAGTAATGGCATCATATGTAGATTATATTCCTTTTCAAATCCCTCTGGTAAGAAGCAACATGCATAACCAAATCCCTTATCCACTAACTGCCATGCAAACTCTATATACCCTGCAAACATGCCCACCGGTGGGTTTTCTCCGTATGTATCATTCCACCATTTATCTAAAATCTCTTTACTCTTGTCATTTGTCTTATAATCAATACGCTGCATCTTCGGCAATTCATTCAAATCAATCGGCTTTTTAGATACTATATACGCCTTATTTTGTTTCACCAAAATTTTATTTACCGGTCCTTCAAAATCCCCACATATAAACCCAAGCTCGATGTAATTTTTTAGTATCATTTTAAACAAATTATTGCTCTGATCGTTTATAATTTCAAAATTAACATTTTTATTTTTCTTTGAGTATTCAAATAATATATCTGTCAATTCAAATTTACTGTAAGTATAAGGCGAACCGACTTTTATCACACCCTGTAACTGATCTTTGTAAAGAGCCAGCCCCTCCTTTACATCCTCCA
>NZ_JALEXO010000109.1 GCF_022780145.1 Intestinibacter sp. | reverse complement strand
CATTTAAAAGCTGTACTGCGATATCTAATCTTCTAGATTGTCCACCACTTAACCTTCCGACTAATGACTGTTTAAATAAAGATAAATTTAATTTGTCTAGTAAATCATCTATTTTTTGCATTCTCTCCTGCTTAGTGCATTTTTTTAATTTTTTACTAGCGTAAAATTCCATTATCTCTTGAACAGTGTTTCCCTTTCTCAAGACAGAAAATTGTGGAACATGTCCTAATTCATCGCCATCTATCTTTATAGTACCTGAATCTAGTTTTAGTCTCTTTAAAATTGCATCGAACAACGTACTTTTTCCTGCTCCAGAAACACCCATAATGGCTACAAGTCTTCCCGAATTTATTTTCAAGTTTACATCCTTTAATCTATACCATTTTTTCTTCTTATCGTATCTGGTTACGTGTTCCATTAAAATAGCTACATTTTTATTTGTCTTCTTGGTATTTTGATAAGTTTTTTTAATGTTGTTTTGCTTTATCTTGCTATTATCTACCTTTACCTTTTTAACTGGTTCAACCTGTTGATTTTTCTTTAATGGTACAAAGAATATATTTTTCTTCATACTGTAAAATGCATAATTATCGTTGAAGAAAATATCTCCGTCCTTTGGGATAAAATAGCCTGCATTTATTTTCCTTCCATGAAACACTATATTCTCTGCATCCCTTATTACATATCCCTTTTTATCCTTTTGTGCATTTAAAAATTTATGCTCATTCTGATTAAATATTTTCCAATTATTTTCTATATTATAGTCGTCGTCTACACATCCGATATAGACATTTTTATTTTCACTATATTGAATTTTTATCATACTTCCATGAACTAATCGGACTGCTGTCGATGTATCGTTCAACTGTTTATTATCTACAAATATCTTAATTTTGCCGTAGTTTCTAAAATAAAATTTTTCCTCATGATAAATTATTATACCTACATAGTCAGGTAAAAAATCTGCTTGTAGCTGAATATTTTCATATCCATCTCTCAATCTTCTCCCCAAATTTACTTTTGAATTTTTTTTATCTATTAAAATCTTCCTACAACCCTTATGAGGTTCAAATATTAATATGTACATAAACTTCTCCTACTTATATTTCTATTAAGAATTTTAATATCCCAATACTTCTATATCAGCTATACATGTATCATCGTACTTAGTACCATAATATACTGAATTTATTGTAAATTCAATGTAATTAGAATCAACTGGATCTATATTTACGACTTGATATCCCGTATTATCATCCTCTAGATATATAGTCTGTCTGCTTCCATCAGAAAATCTAAGCGATATTGATTTGGGTCTATTATTGTTATAGTAACCATTTTTCTTATTTACAAGTCCATTTACTATTTTTATTTTTTCAACAGTATATATAGAATCAAAATCTAATCTAATCCATTCTCCTTCTCCATATCCTGAAACTCCTTCTGACCATACAGTCGAAAAATCACCATCTAGAACTCTAGTAGAACCGTAATCTTTATTGGTAGAATCGTGCAGTATTGAACTGCATTCTGAATTTGTTATATATATCTTTTGTGTTTCCTTTGATTTTTTATTAGAAACTATAGAATTGTCTTTTGATAAATCCTCATTTTTTGAATCTTTATCCTCTAATTTACCTTTAGTATCTTCTTCAACAGCTTTAGTTTCTGCCTTTTCTTCTGATACAGATGATGTAGAAGATACTTCACTATCACCTTTTAAAATACCTAATTTTGGAATTATAAATACCACCAATAAAATCAACAAAATCGCTGATATAAAAATTATACCTTTTTTATTACTATAATCTACGTTATTATTATCTTTTTCATCATCTTGTTTAAATTCGAAATTTTGTACTTCTTCTTCATCCTCTTCATAATCGTAATCTTCAAAATCAACTTCTTCATCGTCATATGGGTCAAAATATACCACATCTTCATCCTTTTTTAGATCTATTTTAGACCTATCTTTTTTATCTAATTCTTTTCCACAGAATGCACAAAAATTTGCATTATCGTTATTTTCCCTATTACAATTTTTACATATCATACTCAATTTTCCTCAAAATTTAATTATATAGTTAAGCTAAAATATAAAGCACTTGCTAATTCAAGCGCTTTATATTTTTCAATAATTTTTAATTTGTGATTTATTATATTCTAGGATTAAGTTCTTTTTTATTATTTCTAACTTCTTCTAAAGTTTCTTCTAGTTTTTGTTCAACAAAGCTTAAAACATCTTCTGCATATTGATTTGATCTTTCAATCATTTCGTATTTGTATTTTTGAGCCTTTTCTTTTATTTCTTCAGCTCTTTCATTGGCTTTTTGAACTACCTCATTAGTTTCTATCATATACTCTATTTTTTCTTGATATTCTTTATCTAAAGCGTCTAAGTTTTTTTGATTTTCATTTAGTAATCTTTGAGCTTCTTTTTCTCCTTGTAAAATTATTTCTTCTGCTTCCTTTTTAGCATCACTTATAATTTTTACTCTTTCAGTATTTATCCAAGAAGCTTGTTTTACTTCTTCTGGAATTACAGATTTCATCTCTTTTATCAAATCTAAAATTTCATCTCTATCTAAAACAATTTTATGTGAAAAAGTCTTTGAAGGAGCCTCTTCTACCATTATTTCTAATTGTCTTAGTAAATCAATAAGTTCCATTTCCACTATTACTCTCTCCCTTTATTTTTGTTTTTTAAAGCTATTAAAACTTGTTCAGGTACTAAATTTTTAACATCTGCGTCAAATGTAAGAACTTCTTTTATTAAAGAAGAGCTTATAAACGAATATTTTGTATTTGTAGGTAAAAATATCGTCTCTATTTCTGGATTTAGTTCCTTATTCATATGTGCCATTTGAAGCTCATAGTTTACATCCGCTTCACTTCTAACACCTCTGACTAATGTACTTATACCGTTAGCATCACAATAATCCACTAATAATCCATCAAAACTGACTATCTTTATATTGTCCAAATGCGATGTACATGATTTAATTAACTCTACTCTTTCATCAAAAGTAAAAAGTCCCTTTTTATTAGGATTGTAAAGTACACCAATTTGTAATTCATCGAATATTTTAGATGCTCTACATATTATATCTAAATGCCCATTAGTAATAGGGTCAAAACTCCCTGCAAACATAGCTTTTGTGAACTTTTGCTTCATTATGCTTCTTCCTCCATTTTGTAAAATGTTAATGTTGTTTTTCCATATTTTTTGTCTCTACTTTTATATAATCTGCCAATATTTTCCGGAAAGCTATCCTTAGTATCGTGTTCAACAACTATTACTCCATCTTCTTCAAGCAAATTATTTTGATCTACCATTGACAGCGCATCTTCAAACATGTTTTTATAGTAAGGTGGATCCATGAATATGATATTGAATTTTTCGCCTTTATTTCCTAAAGATAAAATAGCGCTTTTAAAATCTATATTCATCGTAATACTTTCATTTTCTACTCTAGCCTTTTTTATATTAGACTTGACTATAGACATACTCTCCTTGCTCTTATCTACAAAAACACATTTATTTGCGCCTCTCGATAGACATTCTATGCCTAAAGAACCAGTTCCAGCAAATAAATCTAATACATTGCTGTCCATAATATCAAAATTTATTATATTAAATAGTGATTCCTTTACTCTATCAGTCGTCGGTCTTACATCTTGATTTTTAGGAGTGTTTAATTTTAATCCTCTCGCTTTTCCTGATATAACTCTCAAATTTCCTTCTCCCTTCAATAAATATATTCTAACATAAATTCTATTAATTTAATGATATTTCTTTATCAATATCGCTAAATTTTTCAATTATTTCTTTTTTTAGTAAGATATTTTCGTTTTTACTTAAGTTTTTATCGTTTTTCAAAATATTTTTTGCTTCCTCTTGAGCTAATTTCAATATCTTTATATGTTTAAATATATTAGCAACTTTAAGCTCTGGAAGACCGTGCTGTCTAGTACCGAAAAATTCTCCAGGTCCTCTGATTTCTAAATCCTTTTCTGATATCTTAAATCCGTCGTTGGTTTCTTCCATAATCTCCATACGCTGTTTGCATATATTGCTTTTAGAGGAATAAATCAATATACAATGAGACTTATGTGAACCTCTACCTACTCGACCTCTCAATTGATGCAATTGTGCCAGTCCAAACCTTTCTGCATTTTCGATAATCATCAACGTCGCATTTGGTACATTTACACCGACTTCAATCACTGTAGTGGAGACTAAAATTTGAATTTTATTTTTTTTGAAGTCATTCATTATTTGATCTTTTAAGGAAGGCTTCATTTTCCCATGTAAGACCTCTACATTTAAGTCAGAAAAATATTTTTCCTTTAGCTCTTCCTTTAAATCCTCTGCGGCCTTTGCTTCTATAGCTTCACTTTCTTCAACGAGTGGACATACTACGTATACCTGTCTTCCTTTGTCTATTTCATCTCTGATAAAATTTGTGTATATAAAATCCCTTTGTTTGGCTTCAAATGCCTTCGTATCTATAGGCTGTCTCCCCGGTGGAAGCTCATCTATTATAGATATATCTAAATCTCCATAAAGTATAAGGGCTAGCGTTCTAGGTATCGGTGTTGCAGTCATAACTAGGATATCTGGATTATTTCCCTTTGTAGATAATTTAGCTCTCTGTCTAACTCCAAACCTGTGTTGCTCATCAGTCACCACTATACCTAAATTATCGAATTCTACATTGTCTTCTATAAGGGCATGTGTTCCTATTAAAATATCTATTTCTCCATTTTTTACTTTATCTAGTACTTTTTCTTTTTGTTTTTTAGTCAAGCTACCTACTAGTAAACCTACATTTATATCAAAAGGAGATAATGTATCATTTAAAGATATATAATGCTGTCTAGCTAAAATTTCTGTCGGAGCCATAAGAGCTCCTTGATATCCATTTAAAACAGCCAAGGCAAGCACTAAAGTGGCTACTATTGTCTTTCCAGACCCTACGTCACCTTGTATTAGCCTGTTCATGACGTTTTCGCTTTGCATATCTTCTATTACCTCGTCAAATGCTCTAGATTGTGCATTTGTCAGCTTAAATGGCAGAGATTTTATTATATCATTTAATTTTTCTTTTTTTTCAAATTTTATACCTTTTTCATCGTCTATGCCATTTTTTAGATAAAATAAACCTATTTGCAAAATTAAAAACTCTTCAAAAATCATTCTATAAAGTGCAATTTTTAAAGATTGTTTATCACTTGGCATATGAAGATTTTTAACTGCAAAATCAATACTGCATAATTTATATTTATCTATTATATACTGCGGTAGATACTCCTTTATACTAACACCTTCATTATTATATACATTTTTTACAGTATTTACTATATCTTTATTTGTAACACCATAAGTAAGTGGATATATCGGTATCATCTTACATGTAGATGTAGGCGAATTAGTAAAAAACTCTATCTCTGGGGAGTTCATCTCCAAAATAGAACCCTCTCTCTTTACTTTTCCATAAACTATTACACTATCTCCTTGCTTAAATACCTTTGTGAGATAGTCCTGATTAAAGAATACAAGCGTTAAAAGAGCAGTTTCATCCTTTATAATAAATTTCGATATTTTAATATTATTTTTTGCGACATGGCTTTTTACGCTAGTTATTACTCCTTTTGTACATGCTTTTTCATCGTGCTCTAGCTGCCATATTTTTTTTACTTTGCTTCTATCCTCGTAAGCCCTCGGAAAATAATACAATAAGTCCTTTATTGTAAATATATTTAACTTATTCAGTTTCAAAGCTTTTTTAGGACCAATACCTTTTACAAACTGAATATTCTTATTTAAAATATCCATCTATCATCACCTAAAAAAATCCTCTACATTTAGAGGATGAATTTTCTTTTAAAAAGGGCTGCCAATAAATATTGAAACAGCCCCCATTATTTACATGATTTTATTTCTTTATTCAACAGATACTAAATAATAGTAAATCGGTTGACCTCCATAATATAATTCTATGTCTATATCTTCAAATTTTTCTTCTAAAGCTTCTTGTAAAGCTTCTGCGTCTTCCTTCTTAGTATCTTCTCCATAGAATAAAGTTATTATTGCACTATCTTCATCTACTAAGCTTTCTATAAGCTTTGTAGTTATATCATCTATATCATCACCTGCTGATAGTAATTTACCTTCGCCTAAGCCTATGATATTGCCCTCTTTTACCTCAACATCGTTTATAACTGTATTTCTAACAGCGTAAGTTACTTGACCGCTCTTTACTGTTTTTAAAGCTTCTAGCATATTAGCTTCGTTTTCTTCTATTGTTGAATCTCCATCGAAGCTAACTAATGCAGCAAATGCTTGAGATACATTTTTTGTAGGTATTACTATTATATTTTTATCGCTTAGCTCTTTAGCTTGGTTTGCAGCCATAATTATATTACTGTTATTTGGAAGTATAATTATGTTATTTGCATTCATCTCGTCGATTGCCTTCATGAAATCCTCTGTACTTGGATTCATAGTTTGACCACCTTCTATTATGTGATCTACGCCAAAATCTTTGAATATTTTAGCTAAACCTTCACCCATTGAAGTCGCTATGAAGCCAAATTCCTTTGGTTCCTCTTTAACTTCTTCTTTAGTATCTTGAGCATCTTGTATTACTTTATTTTCATGTTGTAGCTTCATATTTTCTATTTTTATTGTCAATAATTGACCAAATGCTAATGCCTCTTGAAGAACAGTACCTGGAGTATTAGTGTGAACATGTACCTTTATTACACCTTCATCTCCTACAACTACTAAGCTATCTCCGTATTTTATCATTATATCTCGCATTTTTAAGTCAGATATCTTATCAGTTTCAAGTATAAATTCTGTACAGTATTGGTATTTAATATCTTCTGTAGATATTTTGTTTTCTACTTTTACAGAAGTAGATTCAGCAGGTTGAACATCTTCTCCTTCTACACTTTCACCTTGTAGTGACTTCAACATTCCTTCATATACTAAAACTAATCCCTTCCCACCAGAATCTACAACACCAGCTTCTTTTAACGCATGTAATAGCTCTGGAGTTCTATTTAATGAATTATTAGCTTCATTTATTACAAGTGTCATAAATTCTACTATATCATCTTCTAAAGCAGCAGCCTTTAATGCATATTCAGAGCTTTCTCTCACTACTGTAAGTATAGTTCCTTCCACTGGTTTTATTACGGCTTTATAAGCTGTATCAGAGCCATTTTTTAAAGCCTCAGCTATATCCATACTAGAAAGCTGATCCTTGCCTTCTATAGATTTAGCTAAACCTCTTATTATTTGAGATAAAATAACACCAGAATTTCCTCTAGCACCCATTAAAGAACCTTTAGAAAGAGCTTTTCCAAGTTGTCCTATATCATCATTTTCTACTTTGTTTAATTCCTTTATTGCACAAGATATAGTTAGAGACATATTTGTCCCTGTATCTCCATCTGGAACTGGAAATACATTTAGTTTGTCTACTATTTCTTTATGATTTTTAAGATTATTTGCACCAGAAACAAACATATCTCTTAATTGCTTTCCGTCTATATATTGAATCATTTCTTTCCTCCTAAATTACTTTACTCGAATACCTTGGACGTTGACGTCTATTTTGCTGACCTTTATACCAGTGTCGTTTTCAACAGAGTATTTTACTCTTTCTATTATGTTATTTGCAACTGTAGCTATATTTATGCCGTATTGCATTACAACAAATAGTTCAATTTCTATAGTGTTGTTTTCTAATTCTGTTACTTTAACACCCTTTGCTATATTGCCTTCTTTTAGTAATTCCACTATTCCTTTTATCTTTTGTGAAAATCCTACTAAACCGTAGCTTTCCATAGCAGCTCTATATACTATTTGAGCTATAACTTGTTTATCTATTTCTATACATCCATATTTATTATTTACTTTTGCACTCATGGTTTTTAACCCCCTTAAGTTTTAATTTTTTATTACTTTTATTTTGTACAAAAACTATGTAAAATTTACATGATTGTTTAATTATTTATTTTAAAATTGATAATAAAGTATATTAAAATAACCAATCATTAGTATATAATACTATAAAATCACTATAAATTAAAGATTTTATGCAAAATCTTTATTTCAAATATATATAAATTTCAGATACTCAAAAAAATAATTTATGATTTTTCATTTTTAATATTTACATTATTACAATTTATATATATAATTTTATATGATAATGCAAAATTCTTCAATACGAAATAAATCATTATCATATTTGTCTTGCAAAATATTAATGTTTGTGTTAATATAAATATGTTTCAGTCTAAAAGATTATGGATTAAGGAGGTGTGCTAAGATGGCAAAAGTATGTTGTGTATGTGGTAAAGGTAAAGTTGCAGGAAACCAAGTATCACACTCAAACAAACATAATAAAAGAACTTGGTCTGCTAACTTAAGAAACGTTAGAGTTGTAGAAGATGGAACTCCAAAAAGAGTTAAAGTTTGTACAAGATGTTTACGTTCAGGAAAAGTTGAGAGAGCTTAATAATTTTATTATTATTAATTAAGGGATTACTGCAAAGTACTATGTATTGTGCAATAATCCCTTTTTTAATTTTAAAAGTCATCGATTTTAAATAAATAAAAAAAGCTTTATGGAGCAAATTCAAAATCCGCTCCATAAAGCTTTTTATTTTATATTATATATTATCAAATTAGCAAGTTATAGCATCTACTTCTTCAACATCATTACTATTAAATACATCGACATCTACATCTTTATTTTGATAAGCAACTATAGTAGTACAAACTGCATCTCCAGTTATGTTTACTGCTGTTCTAGTCATATCTAATATACGATCTATACCCATTATAAGCGCTATACCTTCTACAGGAAGACCTACAGATGCAAACACCATTGATAAAGTTATAAGACCTACCCCTGGTACACCAGCTGTTCCTATTGAAGCAAGTGTAGCTGTTGCAATAACTGTTAAATAATCCATTGGGGTTAAAGTTATTCCAAATGCTTGTGCGACGAATACTACGGCAACACCTTGCATTATAGCAGTACCATCCATATTTATAGTAGCACCTAGAGGTATAGTAAATGATGATATTTTCTTAGATACACCCATTTTCTTATTCAATGTTTCTATAGACATTGGTATTGTAGCGTTAGATGTTGCAGTTGAAAATGCAAACCCCATAACTGGAAGGAATTTCTTTATAAATTTAACAGGATTTAAGCCTGTACCTATTTTTAAGAACACCATGTAAACTACAAAGCATTGTACTCCCAACGCTAGGAAGACACTACCCATATATTTTAACATAGGCAAGAATGCATCAAATCCTATATTAGCAAAGTTTTTCGCTATCAAACAAAATACACCGAATGGAGCGACTTTCATTACAAGAACAGTCATTTCCATCATTAAATCGTTAAATTGTGTAAATCCTTTTAATAATAAATCTGCTCTTTCTCCCATTTTTGCGATTAATATACCTACTATTAATGCGAAAACTATTATTTGAAGCATATTTCCTTCTGCTAAACCTTGAATTGGGTTTTTAGGAATTATATTAAGTATAGTATCTGCAAAGCTAGTTGCTTCAGCAACTGTTGTATCGGCCTTTTGTATTGATGATAAATCAAGTCCTATACCGGGATTTATAACCTTGGCAACTGATAATGCCACAGTTATAGCTAAAGCAGTTGTAGCCATATAGAACATTATTGTCTTAACACCGACTTTTCCTAATGTCTTAGTATCTCCAATAGCTGCACTACCGCATATTAATGAACAAAATACTAATGGAACTACTAGCATTTGCATTAATCTTAAGAATCCATCTCCTAAAACATAAAAAACACCATTAATTAAAATGTCATCTCTAAAAGTTCCCTTTGGAACTAAGTAATATAGTATAACACCAAATATAGCCCCTAAGATAAGAGCGATAAAAATTCTAGTAGTTAGTCCAAGTTTCTTTTTACTATTTTCCATATTTCAATCTCTCCTTAAAAAATATTTTTATAAAACTTTAATTTTTCATTTTTATTTATTTTTAGACCCGTTTGATATTATACCATAAAATGAAAATAAATAAATAGAAATATCAATACACATAATTTTCTGTATTTTTAATTTTTATTTTTGGTTTTAATTGTAATTTTTCGACGCACAAAATTGCATATATTTGTTAAATTTTATACATTTTCATTGTATTTTTAAGTATTTATATAATTTTAATAGTTAATCAAATGCAATATATATTTTACTAAATTCCTTTTTTGTATATAAAACAAATTTACATTAAAACATATAAAAAGGATTTTTGCAAAAAAATATATATTTATTGCAAAAATCCTCATTTTTATTGCATATAAAATTAAAATCTAAACTCTAAAACTACTATTTGCTCTTTTTCATAAATTTTAAAATTATGTTTGAAATCCATTTTGGCATTTTAATAGTTATCATTTTCATATTAACCACTCCTCATATAATAAATTTTATTCATACTTTGTTCTATATATGATTCAAAAGTTATAATATGATGCCAACAAGCATAAAAGAGCAGTCTGTCAATTCAAACTGCTCCTTTAATAATTTTTATATCTATATTTTTAAATTTCTAATAACAAGTAAATAACCATCTTC
>NZ_JALEXO010000082.1 GCF_022780145.1 Intestinibacter sp. | reverse complement strand
AACTCATCCAGATAGTATGTTCCAATTCATAACAGTATTGTGCACATTCTTATTTGTAGACTTCTTCGATACAGTAGGTACTGTAGTTGGAGTTGCTTCAAAGGCTAATATGGTAGATGAAGATGGAAAAGTTAAAAATGTAGGTAGAGCATTACTTGCAGATGCTTTTGCAACTACTATAGGTTCTTGGTTAGGAGTTTCAACTGTAACAACTTATGTTGAAAGCTCAACAGGTGTACTTGAGGGTGGAAAAACTGGTTACACTGCAATAACTGTAGGTGTACTATTCTTAATAGCTATGTTTTTCTCTCCAATATTTATAGCAATACCTTCTTGCGCAACAGCTCCAGCATTAATTTATGTTGGATACTTGATGTTGAGTGCAGTCAAAGATATAGACTTCGGCGATATAACTGAAGGTGTGCCAGCATTTATGGCAATAGGTGGAATGGCTTTAACTTATTCTATAGGTGATGGTTTAACATTAGGTGTTTTATCTTATGTATTTATAAACTTATTATATAATTTAATAGCTCCAAAAGAAGACAGAAAACATGTATCTGTTGTAATGATAATTTTGGCTATTTTATTTATACTAAAATTATGGTTTATGTAGTATAATAATACTAGAGATTCTAGTATAATAGTATATGAAAAAAGTGGTGCTTTTATACCAGTATTGATAATTACTGTATGAGGGCACTATTTTTATGTTATAATCTAGTAGTAGATTTTTGATATAAAATAAAGAAAATGGGAATAATTAAAATGTATTGCTGATATAAATTTTATTTTTAGTAAAGGAGTTAGAATGAGAGAGGTAGAATTATTAGCACCTGCTGGTGATTTAGAGAAGTTAAAGATTGCTTTTATTTACGGAGCAGATGCAGTTTATATAGGTGGCGAGATTTTTGGTATGCGTTCTGCTGCTAAAAATTTTTCAAAAGAGGATATGATAGAAGGGCTAGAGTTTGCTCATAATATGGGCAAAAAGGTCTTTGTAACAGTTAATATTATCCCGAGAAGTGATCAGCTAGATAGCTTAGCTGATTATATAAAAGAGCTAGATGAAATAGGTGTAGATGCAGTTATAGTAAGTGATGCAGGTGTGTTTAACATAGTTAAAAGAGTAGCTCCTGATATGGAGATACATATAAGCACACAGGCTAGTACATCTAATTATATAGCTGCTAATTTTTGGTATGAGCAAGGTGCGAAGAGAATCGTGACGGCTAGAGAGATGTCGTTTGCAGAGACTAAAGAGCTTAGAGAAAATACACCTGAGGATTTAGATATAGAGTCATTTATACACGGGGCTAGGTGCATGAGCTATTCTGGTAAATGTGTAATAAGTAACTACGCGACAGGAAGAGATGCCAACCAAGGCTCTTGTGCTCAATCTTGTAGATGGAAGTACAACTTAGTTGAAGATGTAAATGGCAATTACGAAAATGTATTAGATGACGAAGATTATCAATTTTTCTTCAATACAAAAGACTTATGTATGATAAAATATATTCCTGAGATATTCGACAGTGGAATAACTAGTCTAAAAATCGAAGGTCGTATGAAAACTGCTTATTATGTGGCTACAACTGTAAGAGCCTACAGAATGGCGATTGATGAATATTACAAGGATCCAGATAACTGGAAATTCAATCCTATGTGGTTAGACGAGCTTAAAAAAGGAAGCCACAGAGATTACTCTACAGGATTTTTCCTAGATAGACCGGGTAAAAATTCAAACAACTACGAATCAGCTTCATATATAAGAAATTACGACTTCATAGGAATCGTAAAAGAAGTCCTTGATGATGGATATTTAATAGTAGAACAGAGAAATAAAATGTCTGTAGGCGAGGATATAGAAGTAATAGGACCTTACAAGGAGACTATGTTTACGACTATCTTAGAGATGTACAATGAAGATGGGGAGCCGATAGAGTCAGCACCTCATGCGAGACAAATAGTAAAAATGAAATTAGGTATAGAAGCCTATGAAAATTATATACTTAGAAAACCTATAGTAAAAGGTTAGGGAGGACAAAATGTTATTAGGAAGAAATAGTAAATGCTGGTGTGGCAGCGGCGAAAAATATAAAAAATGCCACATGGAATTCGATGAAAAATTAAAACAATTCGCTAGAGCCGGTTACGAAATACCTACTAGAGATATGATAAAAAACGCAGAACAAATTGAAAAAATAAAAGAAAGTGCAAAAATCAACACAGCTGTTTTAGACGAAGTAGAAAAACACATAAAAGCTGGAATGACTACAGAAGAAATAAACACTATAGTTCACGATTTTACAGTTGCAAATGGTGCTATACCTGCTCCACTTGGATTCTGCGGATATCCAAAGAGCGTTTGTACATCAGTAAACGACCAAATCTGCCATGGTATACCATCAGAAGACGTCGTATTAAAAGACGGTGATATAATAAATGTAGACGTATCTACAATCTACAATGGATACTACTCAGATGCATCTAGAATGTACATGATAGGTGAAGTCAGCGAAGAAGCTAAAAAATTAGTACAGGTAACTAAAGAATCTATGGAATTAGCAATATCAAAGGTTAAGCCTTGGGTTCCAATGGGAGTAATCGGAGCGACTATCCAAGAATATGTTCATAAACACGGATATACAGTAGTAAGAGAGTTTGGTGGACACGGTATAGGGTTAGAATTCCACGAAGATCCATTTGTATTCCACTATGGATACGAGGATGAAGGCGTGATAATGGTTCCAGGTATGATGTTCACTATAGAGCCTATGATAAATCAAGGCGGATACGATTTATATATAGATCAAAATAACGGCTGGACATCTTA
>NZ_JALEXO010000055.1 GCF_022780145.1 Intestinibacter sp. | reverse complement strand
AGACCAGCTAGCCAATGCACTTAAAATATATAGAGAAGTTGTGTATAAAAACTAATAATAAAAATTAAAAAGGGATGATCGCAATTTACTTGCGACATCCCCTGAGATACTATCTAGTAACTAATATTGCAATTTGATATTTTGGGTTGTAGCTTATTTGGATTAGTTGATTTTTCTTGATATTTTGTAAATCCTCACCACCATAAGCTATTTTTAATTTTATAGGTTTTTTACCTTGTTTTAATATTGCGATGTATTCTTTTTTACCTTTTTGTTCTAGGCTTATTAAATTACCTACATAAGGTGTAAAGTTTTGGAATTCTTTAGCTTGACTTCTAATATAGAAGAAAGTACCAACACATATAGCTAAATTTATTGCAAGAATGATCCATCCGTTAATATGTAACATAGCTCCAGCTATTATTAAAATAATCATAGCTACTATAGGTATAATTGCTTTTTTCATTAATAATTTACCCATAATTTCATTTGCTTTTTTCTCTGGTCCGCTCATAGTTTTTGATCTAGCATATGATTCGGCAAATTTGTCTTTTAAACCCATGTTAATCCTCCTAATTTTAATAGATATTTAATTTTAATTTATTTTACCCATTTTTATATTAAAAATTTAGACGCGAAAGCTAAATTTTAAAGGCAAAATAAAACATATTAATTATTTTATCATAAAACAAGTAAAAAGAAAATAAAACTATATATGAAATATGAAATTTTGCTATTTTAAAAAGAATTATTCATTGATAGCTAAATGATGAATTTAAGCTTTATATGTGTTAAAATAAATATATTGTTTTGGATTTAAATAATATGAAATGGATATGAAAAAATTATAGGTGGTATAGTTTATGAGTGACAAAATTTGTATAAGTATAAAAAATAAAAAATTCAATAAAGAAAACGAAAAGACGAAAGAGGCGATATACAAAGCTTTGAATAAATTGTGTGAAACAATAATTCAATTTGAGGAAAATGACCAGCCCTTCGAAAAAATATTTAATAATGAAGCTATAAAGTACGATGTATTTGAAAATAATTTCTACACTTATAAATTTAGGTATGCTGATAATACTCAGCTTAGGATTTTGTATCACTTTGTCAGAGATGAGAAAGGTAAAATCACTATAGAGCTTCACCAGTATGCAGTTAAGAGAAGAAATAATAAAAATTATATAGAAGCATTTGAAAAATACGCTAGAAAGTACGATGAATAAATTTTATAAAATGTTGTATACGATGTAAAAAGGGGATAATATTATGGATTATAAAAAATCAGGTGTATTTTCTGAAAGTCAAAAGATAGACTGCAGAAACTTATGTCTTTATTTAAATTTTAAAAATGAAAAACTAGATGATATATGTAAATTTATGAAATTAATAGAAGGCAATTTGGTAGAAAAATTTGAAGATGATTTCGTATTTGATATGGAGTTTGATGAAGAAGAAGTGACAGCCAAAGTACTTCACAAGAAATTTGCAAATGTATCTGATAATATAAATAGAAGAATAAATTTATTGTACGATGGTATATTAAAAAGCGATCAAATTTCAAGTAGATTTGACTATAGAAACTTTATCTCAAATAGGATGTTTATGGATGAATGGGTTTTGAAATCTTTAGAGTTAGATTTTGACTTGGAGGATACAGAGAGCATAAAGGATTATATATTGAGAAATATAGAAAGCGAGAAGGTTGATTATTTAGGTGAGCCTACACCTCAAGATATAGGACTTAATTTTAGTTGCGAGTATTTAGAAAAGAATGAGGAAGAAGACGATGATTTTGGATATTTTGGATCTTTAAGCTTTAATATCAGCGGATATATACTAGATTACGATTTTGAGTATTTTACAAATTATTTAAAGGATTTTGTAAAAAAATCAGGCGAAATATTAAAATCTCTATGCGCTAATATTTTTATATCTGAAAAAAATTTCAAGACAGAGTATTTTAATTTGTTTGAAATGGAGTTTATCGAACACGAGGATATCGAGGATGAAGAAATTTATGAGGATTATATAAACCACCACAGATATGGATTTTTGAGCGGAATAGAGGGGATAAATTATATCCCAAATGATTTATTTGAAGAGATAGATAAGACTCTACTAGAAGATGAGGTTTTTAATGTTGAAGCTATGGAAAATGGAGTTTTTGTAAATGTAAATAAACCGCTAGACGAGGTTAATATACAAGATAAGTATAGAGTCAGAGAGGTCTTAGACGATATTTTAATCAAGGGATATTGTGACCATGATTTGATACATTTTATGCAATTTTTAGGTAAGGTTCCACTTTATTTAGATGAAGTATTTTTAATAGAAGCTCTAGAAGACGAAGTCAGAGACGATTTATACAATAGATATTTTATAGTTACTAAAAATAGAGAAGTTGAAGGATTGAATCTAGATAAAGGCAAGTTTAGAGTACATAGATTTAATATGTAATAGAAAAAAGCAATTTACTAATGAGTTTAGTGCAAATTAGTAAATTGCTTTTTTTATTCGTTTTCTTCCTCTGTATTAAATTCGATTAATTTTTGTACGTATACTTTGTTTGCAAATGCTTGAGTTGCTGCAACTAGTATTTTGTTATGTATATTTTCTTCGATTTGGTTGTCCTCATTTTGCTCTAAAAATGTGTTTTTTAAAGAGCGCTCTAATTCACAGCAGAATGTGTTGTAAAAATCCTCTACCTCGCAGTCTTGATTATTTATGATTTTTGAAATTTCAGATATGCTGAGTATTCTTTTTAAGACAGAGATAATTATTAAATACGCCACATGAAATTTCTTATAGTGCTTTTTAGAAGGACTTTCTATTACTCTTTGCTTTACGTAGTTGTTTATCATAGATTTTGTTATGATTTTCTCGTCCCCTTCAGAAGAAAAAATACTCAGAGAGGTTTCTATTATCGATAAAACCTGATCCATGTACAAATCTATATTTGGAAGTTCATTAAACCTTGGAAGGTGAAAATCCAAAATTTCCTTTATATAATGAGAATCTTTAAAATCCAAATTTACCAGCTCCTTATTTGTTAGATATCTATTTTAAAATTTTATCATTAAGAAGCACGATAATCAATAGTAGTTTATGTAATATATAATACTAGATAATATGATTTGAAATATAAAAATACTTGACTTAGTTATAATAAAGATTTAATATAGTATTAAAAACTAGATAATATAAAATGAAAAAATACATAAAATAGATATAAAAAGAAAGGTATGATATATATGAAGAAAATAACTATATGGGGCGATTCTGTATTAAAGGGAGTCGTATTAGAGGAAGGAAAAGACAGATATTCTCTACTTAAAAACAGCAGTATAGAGTTAACTAAAAGAGAACTTGATGTCGATATAAAAAATAATTCTAAATTCGGACTTACAGTTACAAAGGCTATGAGACTTATACAAAAGAGTCTATCAAAAGACGAGCTTCCAAATTACGCTTTGGTGGAATTAGGCGGAAATGACTGTGACTACAATTGGAAGGAAATTTCAGAAAATCCAGACGGAGAATACTTCCCAAATACGCCTCTTCCTAAATTTATAGACAGTATAAATAATATAATAGAAAATTTTAGAAAAAATGGCATAGAGCCTATTTTGACTAATTTGCCTCCGCTTTCTTCTCAAAAGTATTTCGATTGGTTCGGTAAAAATGGTCTAAATACAGATAATATAAAAAGATGGATGGGCGATATAAATAGAATTTACAAACACCAGGAGACATATTCACTTGCGCTTATGGATATTGCGAACAGACAAAAATGCGATTTAATCGATATACGTACACCGATTATACTTGAAGGAAATACAGATGATTTTATATGTGAAGACGGCATCCATCCAAATGAAAAGGCGCATAAATTGATGGCTGATACGTTTATAAACTATATATCTGATAGAATAATTTGTGCTTAATCGATTGAAAAAACTGAAATAAGTCTGAAAAATTTCTCAGGGGTGGAAAAAATGTGTATTAATTATTAAAATATATAATGTTAAAATAAAATTGAACAATAAATACAGAAGAAAGGTGACATTATGAAATTAATAATAGATTACGCAAATTTAGAAAAAATAAAAGAAATGTATATGTACTATCCAGTAGATGGAGTTACTACAAACCCATCTATTTTAGCAAAGGAAAATAGAAACCCTTATGAAGTTTTAAAGGAAATAAGAAAATTCATAGGTAATGACGGCGAATTACATGTACAAGTAATATCAAAAATTGCTGAAGACATGGTAGAAGAAGCTGATAAAATAAGACAAGAATTAGGAGACAATACTTATATAAAGGTACCAGTTACAAAGGAAGGCTTAAAAGCTATAAAAATTCTTGCAAAAAAAGATGTTAACGTAACTGCAACAGCTATATACACACAAATGCAAGGCTATCTTGCAGGAAAAGCTGGAGCTAAATACGCAGCTCCTTATGTAAATAGAATAGACAATTTAGGTGCAAATGGAATAAAGGTCGCAAAAGATATACACGATATATTTGTTAAAAACAACATAGAAACAGAAGTAATAGCAGCCAGCTTTAAAAATTCTCAACAAGTTTTAGAATTAGCAAAATATGGAATCGGCGCTGCTACAATAGCTCCAGATGTAATGAACGGACTAATTAAATTAGACGCAGTTACATGTGCTGTAGATGCATTTATAAAGGACTTCGAAAGTGTATGTGGAGAAAATGCGACAATGCTAAATATATAAACCATTAAAAATTAATAAATCTTAACAAACAAAAAAGTATAACAGACGTTAAAATCTGTTATACTTTTTTGTATAGAAAATTATTTACAGGGAGATTTTTAAATGAAAATTGAAGATTATAAAAAAAAGCGAGAAGAAATTGAAAAAAGCTTAAAGGAGCTAAATAAAAAGAGCAATTTTATAAGTTGGATTAGAGTAGCTCTATTTATAGTAATTGTGGCAGTGTTGGCGTATGGATATTTTAACAAAAATAATATGTTTTATGGGATAGCGTTGATTTTGACAGTTGTTTTCTTAGTGGCTGTTAAGCTTCACAACGACATAGAGGCGAAAATAAAATATAAAGAAAGCAAAATTAAGGTATATAAAAAATACATCAAGCGATTAAATGGTACTTGGTACGACTTCAAAGATAAGGGCACAGAGTACCTAGATGAAAAAATGCCTTATTTGAAGGACTTAGATATATTTGGAGAGGGATCTCTATACCAGTATATCTGTAGCGCCAATACTGTCTACGGAAAGAAATGCTTAGTAAATCATTTGAAAAAGACAGATTATAATTTAGATGATATAATGAAGCATCAAAAAGCTGTCGAGGAACTATCTCATATGCAGGAATTTTCTAATGAGATAGAGGCTTTATCGTATTTAATAAATGAAAATAAAAAGAAAAACGTAAATAAAGAAATAAAGAAATTCTTAGAAGTATGTGAGGACGAAGACTCTACTCAGCCTAGCGTAAATCGAATTTTGATGTGGATACTACCTCCTGTATTTATAGCAGTTGTGGTATTGTTTTTAATCGGAATAAACCCAGCTATATATGGAAGTCTCTTAAAATTAGTTTTGATTTTAAACCTTCTATTAGCGTTTTTAAATATGCGAAAGAGCACAGCTGTGTTACTGCCTGTAGCAGATTTTTATAAAAATATAAGTGTCTATGAAAATATATTTAAAGAAATCGAAAATAAGGAATTCAAAAGTGAATATTTAAAAGAATTAAAACAAACTCTAAGCAAAGACGGAGGAAGTATAAAGGCTCTAGGGGAACTGAAAAAAATAGGAGAATATATAGCGCTTAGACAAAATTTTGTCGCAAACGTATTGCTAAATGGAGCTTTCTTATGGGATTTTCACTGTATAGATATGTTTGACAAGTGGAAAGTCAAATATGGAAAGTATATAAGAACATATCTAGAGGTTGTAGGTGAAATAGAAGCTCTAATAAGCTTGGCGTCTATCACATATATTAGAGATGATTATACATTTGCCGATATAAGCGAGGACGAAATTCCTCAGATAGAATTTAAAAATCTAAAGCATCCTCTTATAAAAATAGAAGATGCAGTCGGCAATGGTATAAATCTAAAGGGCAAAACATGCGTAATCACAGGCTCTAACATGTCAGGAAAGACTACCTTCTTGAGAAGTATAGGTATAAATCTAGTGCTTGCTTATGCTGGAGGACCTGTGTTAGCGTCTGAATTTAACGCATCTGTAATGAAAATACTCACATCGATAAGAGTAGAAGACAATGTAAACAAGGGAATTTCTACGTTTTATGCTGAACTTCTTAGAATCAAGGAGATGACTGAGTACAACGAAAATCAAAAGCCTATGATATGCTTAATAGACGAGATATTCAAGGGTACAAATTCAGCGGATAGAATAATATGCGCCACAGAGGCAATCAAAAAGCTCTCAAATACTTGGAGCGTAACCCTAGTATCTACACACGATTTTGAACTATGTAACTTAGAAAGCGACGAAAATATAAAAGCTGTAAACTACCATTTCGCTGAATACTACGAAGACGATGAAATTAGATTCGACTACAAAATCAGAAACGGAAGATGTGTAACGACTAACGCTAAATTCCTACTTAAGATGGCAGGTATAGCAGATGTAGATATATAATAGATAAAAATAAAGTGATAGATATAACTCTATCACTTTATCAATCATCGTCTTTAATATATTCTAATATATCACCAGGCTGACAATCAAGTGTCTCACATATTTTATCTAAGGTCGTAAACCTTATAGCTTTTGCCTTTCCATTTTTTAGGATAGAAATATTTGCCATAGTTATTCCGACTCTTTCCGATAATTCCGTTACGCTCATTTTTTTCTTTGCTAAAACAACATCTAAATTAATTCTTAGACTCATTGGATCACCTCTATATTGTGAGATCATTTTCATCCTTTAAATCGCACGCTTTTTGTACTAGATGAGCAAGTACAGCAGTAAAAACTGATATACACATCGCTACGAATATTATAAATAATATTATAATTAAAATACTTGGATGTAGCAAATTTAAAAATAATAAAATAATCGCACCTATAAAATATAAAATGCATTCTGATAGAGCGTATCTTCTGATTTTATTTAAAGAATCCATATTCTTTTTAGAAAATGAATTGTCGTTGTTGATTTCGTTTGAGATTTTCCAGCCTTCAAATAGCGCTCCGTAAAATGGAATCGCAGTTATCCATATAAATATTAGACAAGGATAGAACATATAGCTGTACTCTGGATATTCAGAGGCTATGTCGCGTCCAAATATTGGAACTATGACTAATGCGACAATTGCCAATATAATACAAGTTAGACTTATAAACAATTTTAATGATCTCGCTAATTCATTTTGTTTCATAAGAGACCTCCTTAAATTTAATTTATTATGAATTTATAATAACAAAGAAAAAAGGTTAAGTCAATAATTATTTATTGTTTATCGATAAAAAAATATTGTTTTTTAATATGAAAAATAGAAGAAAAAGTTGAATTTAGTTGTTTTATGTACATAAAAAACATATTATGGTATAATTAGTTCAATAATTTAAAAATTAGATATAAAAATAGATGAGGTGACAGATTTGAAGGAATTAGAGGCGAAAATACTTAGCGAGGGGACTGCTATCAACGAAACAGTGCTTAAGGTAGACTGTTTTTTAAATCATCAAGTAGATCCTTTTCTAATGCAAAGAGTGGGAGAAGAATTTGCAGAGTATTATAAGGATAAAGGAATAACAAAGGTATTTACTATAGAAAGTTCGGGAATAGCTCCAGCAGTTATGACAGCTATAAAATTAAACGTGCCTATGGTTATATTAAAAAAACAACAATCTAAAATATTAAATGGAGATGTTTATCAAACTAAAGTTAGTTCATTTACAAAGGGGACTAGCTATGAACTTACTCTATCTAAAAAATACATAGATAAGGACGATAAAATTCTATTAATAGATGATTTTCTAGCAAATGGAGAAGCTGCTTTTGGTGGAATTAGATTGATTGAAGAAGCAGGGGCGACAGTTTCAGGTGTAGGTATAGTTATAGAAAAATCATTCCAGCCTGGAAGACAAAGACTTGACGATGCAGGATACGATGTATATTCTCTTGCTAGAGTAAAAAGACTCGCTGAAGGTGTTATTGAATTTGTAGAAGAAGTGTAAATATGTGGGACTGTTCGTTTTGAATAGTCCTTTAATAATGTCAGATAAAGGAGCAAAGCTATGGAATATTGGGATATTTACGACAAGGATAGAAATTTTACTGGTAAGAAAAAGGGCAAATACGAAAAATGGAATGAAGGCGAATACCATCTAGCTACAGAGGCCTGGGTTATAAATTCTAAAAAACAAATCCTAGTTCAACAGAGATCAGATAAATGCGAGATTTTGCCTGGAGTATGGGCTCTTACAACAGGTAGAGTCATATCAGGTGAGACAACTAGACAAGGATGTGTAAGGGAGCTAAAAGAAGAGCTTGGCATAACAGTCGAAGAAGAGGACTGCGAACTTGCCGGGATTTATTTCAAAACTCGCCTTGGGATGATCTGGGATATATATTTTGTAAGAAAAGATATAAACCTAAAGGATATAGTTCTTCAAGAAGAAGAGGTCGCTAGAGTTAAATTTGTGAGCACTGATGAATTTAGAGAAATGCTTAAAGAAGGTACTATGTACGAGTACGAGGAGATATACGATTTATTAGATGCTATAGACAATAAACTTGATTAAGCGAGGAGAAAATTATGATATACAGATTGACTATAGAGTTTACTTTAGATAAAAGGCAGAAGCTCGACTACAACATAGGCTCTGTGCTTCAGGGTATAATGATGACATTTTTAGATAGAGATTACGGAGATGTGCTTCACAGACAGTCTCTAAGACCGTATAGTCAGTATTTTGAAATCAAAAATAATAAGTATTATTGGGTGATAAATACATTGACTGAGGAGGCTAAGTCTGGGATTATAGATAAAATTTTAGTGTCTGATAGGAGGATTTTAGATTTAACATATAGAAAGACAAAGCTGATTATAGAAAAGATGGAGTTAACCCAAGCTATGATTTTAGATGATATTGGAAAGAGAGATATAGTAGTGAATTTTAAGACGCCGACTAGCTTTAAGAGGACTTCTGGCGGATATGAGATTTTTCCATCAGTTAAGCATATTTTCAATAGTATTATAAATAAGTACAAAAATTTCTCAAAAAATGACTTAGAAGAAAATTTTCTTGAAAAAATTGTTGAAAATGTGGAGATTACGGGATATAATTTAAGAACAAGCCATTTTGGAGTGAAAGGAAATTACGTACCAGGATTTATGGGAACTGTAAATTTGAAAGTAAAAGGAAGTGCAGACTTTAAAAATGAGGTTATGAAGCTCTTACAATTTGCTATCTACAGCGGTGTAGGTCTCAAAGGAACCATGGGAATGGGGGCATTTGAGATAAAATAACAAAAATCTACAAAAAAATAAAAAAAAAGAAGGAATTTAAGTTAAAATGTAGAATATAATAAGGTATCACTAAAATATCGAAAAGACACATCAAAATCACACAAAATCTATAGTATTCAGCATTATAAAAATCGATATAAAAATTTTTAAAAACGAAATAAGGATATTTGTCGTATTTCGTGTAATTTTATTTGCTATGTATTAGTATTTTTAAAAATATATACTGATTGAAGTATATAAAGAGGGTAAATATTATTAAGGGGGTAAAAATGTCTATGGAGCTAGATATGAAAAATGTTGAAACAATTGAAAACGACATGGGAGAAGTATCAAAAGAATTTGCAAACCTAGATGATTCAGTAAAAATGTATTTGAAAGAAATAGGAAGTATACCTCTATTGACTAAAGAAGAGGAGCTAGAGCTTGCAAAAAAAGTTTCAGAAGGAGATGAACTAGCTAAACAAAAATTAGTAGAATCAAATCTCAGACTAGTAGTAAGTGTTGCTAGAAAATATTTGAGAAAAGGGATGCCTATGCTAGATTTAATTCAAGAGGGTACATTAGGTCTTATAAAGGCAGCCGAAAAATTCGACTACACAAAGGGCTTTAAATTCAGCACTTACGCAACTTGGTGGATTAGACAAGGCATCACACGTGCCATAGCCGACCAAGCCAGAACTATAAGAGTGCCAGTCCATATGGTAGAAAAAATAAATAAATTATCGAGCGTATCTGCATTACTAGCAGCAGAATTAGGCAGAGATCCAAAGCCAGAAGAAATCGCCGACAAAATGGATATGTCTGTAGACAAGGTCGTAGAAGTTATAAACGTCTCTCAAAAACCAACATCTATAGAATCAACAGTAGGAAAAGAAGACGACACAGAGCTAGAGGAAGTCTTGCCAGACAAAAACGCTTTATCACCAGAAGAAATCGTAACAGCCTCTTTGCTTAAAGAGCAAATAGAAGAAATCCTAGGAACCTTAACTGAAAAAGAAAAAGGCGTACTAGAATTACGTTTTGGATTAAACGGAGGAGAAAGACATACTCTAGAAGAAGTCGGTAAGGCCTTTAACGTGACTAGAGAAAGAGCTAGACAAATAGAAAACAAAGCTCTTAGAAAATTGTCTCATCCAAGTCGCGCAAATAAGCTGATAGATTATTATTATGATATATGCTAGG
>NZ_JALEXO010000022.1 GCF_022780145.1 Intestinibacter sp. | reverse complement strand
ATAGCTTATTTACCTGGATATAGACTCGGAGGAAAGACAGGAACAGCCCAAAAGGTCATAGATGGAAAATACGCACAGGGAAAATACATCTGCTCCTTTGTAGGTGTAGCTCCATGTGACGACCCTCAAATAGTAGTACTGGCAATAGTAGATGAACCTACAGATGTAGTGGCATTTGGTTCAACTACAGCGGGACCTATTATAAAAGAAGTTATGAGTCAAAGCTTAGAATATTTAGGTGTTAAAAAGGTCTATACAGAAGAAGAAAAAAAAGAAAACGAGAAAAAACAAGTTGAAGTTCCAGATGTCAGAAATTTAACTATAAAAGAAGCTACTAAAATATTAGAAGAAAATAACTTAGAATCAAATTTAGACACAGATATAGAAATAGATGATAAAGCTATCGTCACAGATATGTTTCCAAAGCCTGGTATCAAAGTAAATGAGGGCTCTAGTATATCCTTATATTTTAAAAATTGACGATAAAAAACTACATTATAAAACTCTGTATATTTAATTTATCGAGCATTATTAAAAAATAATACATAAAATGATTATAAAATAAGACTTACTATTATAAATAGCTTCAAAAATAAATGAATTTGGTATATAATTATTAAGATTGGAGATGCAGATAATATTATATAGTCATCAAAAGAAAAACTTTAATTTTAAAAAGGAATATTTAGCATAAAAAAAGTTAATAATTGCAAATGAGAAATATTAAATTAAAAAGATGAAACAACAGGGAGAGGAGTTTTAAATAATGTTAGGAATTACAGAACTTACGTATACAGCAATGATTGGTTTTTTAATAGTAATAATACTTGGACCAATATTTATACCAATGCTTGCTAGATTTAAATTTGGTCAAACGGTCAGAGATGAAGGACCTCAATCACACTTAGCTAAAAATGGGACACCTACAATGGGTGGAATAATGATGATAGTGGCTATATTAATCACAGGGCTTACGAGAGCTCATATAAGCCAAAGTCTAATAGTTGGTTTAATTTGCATAGTCGGATTTGGATTTGTAGGATTTTTAGATGACTTTATAAAAATAAAAATGAAAAGATCTTTAGGACTTAAAGCTTATCAAAAGATAATACTACAATTTGCTCTTGCTTTATATGTCGCTTATTATCAATATAGTGCATCACCAAGTGCTACACAACTTATGATACCATTTACAGATCACGTAATAAATCTAGGAATAATGTACATTCCATTTATGATGATATTTATAATAGGAACTGTAAATGCAGTAAATTTAACAGATGGACTTGATGGCTTGGCATCAGGAGTTACTTTAATAGTATCTACTTTCTTTATGATATTTGCAGTATCACTATCTAATTCTGATGTTGCAATACTTGCTGCTGCAACAGCTGGTGCTTGCCTAGGATTTTTAGCATTTAATTCATATCCTGCTAAGGTATTTATGGGAGATACAGGCTCTATGGCATTAGGAGGAGCAGTAGTTGCTTTTGCGACTCTTACTAATTCTCCACTTCTAATAATAATAGTAGGATTTATATACTTAGCTGAAGCTCTATCTGTTATGCTACAAGTAAGTTACTTTAAATTAACTCATGGAAAAAGAATATTTAAAATGGCACCACTTCATCACCATTTCGAACAATGTGGATGGCCAGAAACAAGAGTTGTATTCATATTCTGGATTGCAACTGTAGTTTTATGTTGGATAGGTGTTTTAGCAGTATTTTAAGTAAGTGATGGGGGTAAAGAAAATGGATTTAAAAGGAAAGAATGTATTGCTTATAGGTTTAGCAAAGACTGGTATATCAACTATCAAATTATTAGATAAATTAGAAGCTAATATAACAGTTAACGATATAAAAACAGAAGAAAAATTATCAGATATATTAAGTGAATTAAAGGATATAAAAAACGCAAAATATATACTTGGATATCATCCAGAAGAAGTATCACATATTGATTTAGCTGTAGTATCTCCTGGAGTACCTCTTGATTTACCTTTCATAAAAAAATTATATTCTAGCAATATAGAAGTAATTGGAGAGGTAGAATTAGCGTACAGATTACTAGATAACCCTACATTTGTAGGTATTACAGGTACAAACGGAAAGACAACAACTACATCTTTAGTAGGTGAAATATTTAAAGCTGCTAAGGAAGACACTTATGTAGTTGGAAATATAGGTAAACCAGTAATAGAAACTGTCGGAGTAGCAAACGAAAAATCTGTCTTAGTTACAGAGCTTAGTAGTTTCCAATTAGAAAGTATAGTAGATTTTAAACCGAGAGTAAGTATGATACTTAATCTTTCACCAGACCATTTAAATAGACACCATACTATGGAAAATTATATAATGGCAAAAGCTAACATATTTAAAAATCAAGACAAAAATGATTTTACAATATTAAATTACGATGATGAAGCTGTCAGAGAATTGGCAAATAAATGCAACTCTCAAGTTCTATACTTCTCAAGAAAATCACAAGATGTAAGTGGAGTATATGTAAACGACGAAGGCAACATAGTAATAAATGTAGATAAAAAAATAGTCCTTCTAAATAAAGACGAACTTAGTTTACCAGGAGGACATAACCTAGAAAACTGCATGGCAGCAGCTCTAGGTGCATATGTACTAGGTGTAGACTTAGATGTCATTAGAGAAGTTTTAAAAACTTTTAAAGCAGTAGAACATAGATTAGAATATGTAAGAACTCTTGATGGAGTTATGTATGTAAACGACTCAAAGGGTACTAATCCAGATTCAACTATTAAAGCTGTTACTTCTTACAAAAATCCTATTATATTAATAGCTGGAGGATATGATAAGGATAGTACTTACGATGAACTTTTAGATATTGCCAAGGAAAATGTAAAAGCTTTAGTTTTATTAGGTGCAACTGCGCCAAAGATAGAAGCTTGTGCAAAAACTAAAGGATTTGAAACAATTAAAAGAGTGAAAGACATGAAAGAAGCAGTAAAAGTTTCTCATGAGCTTGCAAGTGAAGGAGATGTTGTTTTACTTTCTCCAGCATGTGCAAGCTGGGATATGTACACAAGCTTTGAAGTGAGAGGACGCGACTTCAAAGATAATGTAAACAATTTATAATTTAAATCTCTTCCTTCAAAGCTAATAGCGATGAGGAGGGTAGTCATTCATATGCCTAATGAAAATTTGAAAAGAAGAAAACAAATTACACAGGGGATGAAGACGGAGTTTGATTTAGTAATTTTTTATACCACAATTGCGTTGGTATTGTTTGGAATAGTCATGGTGTTTAGTGCAAGCTATGTTCAGGCTTCATTTAAGCATCATGACGGTTATTTCTTTTTAAAAAGAGATATAATTTACGCTATATTGGGATTTGGTGGTATGATATTTATGTCAAATATCGATTATAATATCTGGAAGAAAAATTCGCTTCCGCTTTGTATATTTACAGTCATATGTCTAGTATTAGTCTTAACTCCTCTAGGAATAGAGGCTAATGGGGCAAAAAGATGGCTCGGTATAGGAGGGGCGACCTTTCAACCGTCGGATATAGCGAAGTTTGTTACTATAATAATAACGGCAAAGGTTATAGAAAAAAGATACGACGATATAAAATCCTTAACAAAGGGTGTTATACCTATTTTAATAGTACCGTCGATATTTTTCGTACTTATAATGCTACAGCCTAATATGTCTACTGCTGGAACACTTATAATAGTAGTTTTCATAATGCTGTTTGTAGCTGGTATGAATATGAGATTTGTACTCAGTATGTTGGTTATGGGATTTGGGTTGTTTATAGCCTTAGTAATAGCAGAACCATATAGGTTGAAGCGATTTACAGCGTTTTTAGATCCATTTCAAGATCCTCTTGGAAGTGGATATCAGGTTATACAAAGTCTCTATGCTATAGGCTCAGGCGGGCTTTTTGGTTTAGGACTTGGTAAGAGCAGACAAAAGTATTTTTACATACCAGAGCCTCAAAATGACTTTATTTTTGCTATAATAGGTGAGGAGTTAGGTCTTGTAGGCTGTATTTTGGTTATAATGTTGTTTGTAATATTAGTCTATAGATGTGTTAGAATCGCTCTAAAGACAAAGGATTTATTTGCATGTATGGTAGTTATAGGGATAGGAGCTCAAATAGGAATACAGGCGGCTTTTAATATAGCTGTAGCGACATCTTCTATGCCGGCTACGGGGGTGGCTCTTCCATTTATAAGCTATGGAGGAACCTCGCTTACAGTACTAATGGGTGAAATCGGAATTGTTTTGAATATATCAAAGAAAGTGAAAATTAATTAACAGGAGATGATGAAGTGAAGGTATTATTAGCAGGCGGTGGTACTGGAGGACATGTATATCCAGCTATAGCCATAGCAAATAAAATAAAAGAACATAATCCTGATTGTGAGATTTTATTTGTCGGAACTAAAAAGGGTATAGAATCTGAAATAGTTCCAAAGGCAGGTTTTGAATTAAAAACAGTCACAGTTCAAGGTTTTAAAAGAAAAATAGACTTAGATAATATAAAGAGAGTATTTAAATTATGTAAAGGTCTAGAACAATCTAGAAAAATAGTAAAAAAATATAAACCAGATATAGTTATAGGGACTGGAGGATATGTAAGTGGGCCAGTTTTATTTAATGCAGCTATGAGTAAAAAAGTAACTATAGTTCACGAACAAAACTCATTCCCAGGAGTTACAAATAAAATACTTTCTAGAGTTGTTACAAAGGTCCTTACGAGCTTTGAGGACTCTCACAAGAGATTTCCAGAACAAAGTCAAGGTAAACTAGTACTTACAGGAAATCATGTCAGAAAAGAAATTCTACAAGCTAGAAAATATATATCTAGAAAAAATCTAGGTATAGCTGAAGATAAAAAAATGGTTTTATGTTACGGAGGTAGCGGTGGATCAGAAGAAATAAACGATGCTATGA
>NZ_JALEXO010000315.1 GCF_022780145.1 Intestinibacter sp. | reverse complement strand
TGTTATAAACTTATCTAAATTTTTAAGCGTTTGAACCTTTTTTCTATTTTATTTGCAAATTATACTATTGAATAATATTTCATTTATTTATTACTTCAATAGCATTATATATAATCCATAAAAATATATTATGGTTTTATGGATTTTTATAGATTTATATTAGCTGTTACATGCCTCCAAATATTAAAAATATAATATAATATTATATCAGAGATTTTTATAATATTGAGTAAAAATCATACATTTGTTATAATAATCATGAGTTTTTTAATATAAATAATGGAGTGGTAATATTGATGAAAAATAAATATTTAAAATTGATATTTTTTGTATTATTTGTAAATATAATATTTTTTATATCTAATGTAGAGGTGCAAGCAGATACAATTTATGATAATAGTGTAAATTTACAAAAGAAAATCATCACTTTGAGAGAGGGACAAGAAACTAGTATTTGGAGCAGCTCAGAAGATGAAAATAATATAGATGGAAAGTACTATTCTAAAAATATGAAAATAGCGGCCGTTGACAAAACTGGAAAAATAAAAGCTAAAATGGTAGGCGTTACTTCAATTGTTTATAGAAATCAATATAACAAAGAAATAGAAACTACAATAATTGTATATAGAAAGATGTTGGAGCCTTTAACTGAAATCAAAGAGCCTAGATATACTCTTGATAACGACGGAATATACAGAAATTCAAACTCTAGTGAAGAAGATTCAAATAGAGCTCGAATAATGTTGGTAGGAGATTTGATGAACCAAACTAGACAACAGGAGGCTGCAATGACAGAAGATGGAACATATAATTTTAACGCGAGCTTTTCATTAGTTAAAGATATTTTTTCAAAGGCAGATTATGTAGTTGGAAATATAGAATCACTACTTTCAAATTCAGAGCCTTATATGAAAGAGCAAAATTTTGCAGGTAATAGACCTTTTTGTAATGGTCCAATTACTTATTTAGATGCACTTAGATATGCTGGCTTTGACACTTTAGTAAATGGAAATAATCATATGACTGACGGTGGTGAAAGGGGCTTAATAGAAACCAACAATGCGCTAGATAAATACAAATTTTCTCATACAGGATGCTTTACATCTGAAGAAGAGCAGAGATTTGTAATTACTGACATAAATGGAATAAAAGTCGCCGTGTTGTCGTATAGTGAAAAATTTAATAAAAAGGATACAACATTACCTGAGGATAAGAGAGAAATGATGATCAATAGATACTCTAAGGAAAAGGTGGAAAAAGACATAAAGGATGCGAGAGATAAGGGTGCAGAATTTGTAATCGTGTACAATCACTGGGGAAGAGAATTTTGGAATGATTATACAGAAAAACAAGCTCTACACGCTCAAGAAATAGCTGATGCAGGAGCTGATTTAATCATAGGTTCACATCCTCATGCATTGCAGACGAGCGATAAATTGATCAATAAGGAAGGAAAATCAGTTCCAGTAATGTATTCAATGGGGAATTTTGTATCACATCAAACTAGTACAGTTACGAAGGATACATTTATTTTAAATGTAGTATTGACAAAAGATGAGAGTGGAGATGTTGAAATATCAGAGATGGGATATATACCTTGTCATGTACTCAAAGAATATAATGGGGATTCTTATGTTGTAACTCCTATTTCTAGAGAATTTAACAAGGGCATAGATATAAACTCTCCTTATTATGATGAATTGTCTAATGCGTACACTAGAATAGCCACTATAATAAATGGTACTATACCTGAGATAACTTCATTTAATCAAATTACAAATTAATATATAAATTTAAATACAAAAGGGGTACATCGAATGACTGAAAAAAATAAATACAATATAGTAATAGCAGATCCAGCAAAAAATATAACAGTTTTTGTTTTAGACGATATAGATAAAAAATCGTATAAAAGTGTAGCTAGAAATATTTTGGAAAATACAAATTATGCAGCTGAACAAGTTGGATTTATAAAACAACCTATTATGGGTGGAGACATAAGACTTGAAATGATGGGTGGAGAGTTTTGTGGAAATGCCTCTAGAAGTATAGGAATGTTTTTTGCACAACAAAATAACATAAAAAATGGAACTGTATCTGTTGAAATAACAGGAAGTAATAAACCTTTGAATACAAAGGTAGATTTAGAAAAAGAAACAGCTGAAATAGAAATGCCAATTCCTAAAGGTATTGAAAATATTTATGTAGAGGATTTAGGAACTTTTCCGATTGTAATAATAGAAGGAATTAACCATATAATAGCTGAAAATATCGATGCGACAGAAGAAAATTTTGAAAAATTTAAAAAGGCCGTATATGAAAATTACGATGTAGAGGCTTTTGGCGTTATGTTCTTTGATATAGATAAGAAATATATTACTCCAGTAGTATATGTAAAGGATACAGATACGACTTTCTTTGAAAGCAGCTGTGGAAGTGGTACATTGGCTACAATTTTTTATCTAGGAAAAGATTTAAAGGACGGCAATTTGAAGTACAGCATCAGCCAGCCAGGTGGAACTATAGATGCAGAAATAAATAAACAAAATGGACAAACTAAAAAGATAACTATAGGTGGAGTTGTAAAATTAAGCTCTAAAATTGAGATAGAATTGTAGAAGTATGGAGGTATTATTGTTACAAAAATCAATAATACCTTTATTAATTTGAAAAGTTAAGATTTTGTAAACCGTAGAAGCTTAAATATATAATACAAATGTAAAAATACTGTGATATACTTAAATTAAAATTATACATCTATAAATTATTTAAGGAGGAATTACGATGGCTGGAATTTTAAGTAGATTCAAGGATATAATGTCTTCAAACATTAATGCATTATTAGATAAGGTAGAGGATCCAATGAAAATGATAGATCAATACCTTAGAAATTTAGAAAGTGATTTAGGCAAGGTTAAGGCAGAAACAGCAGCAGTTATGGCTGAAGAAACAAGAGCAAAAAGAGAATTAGATGAATGCACAGAATCTATAAATAAAATGCAAGCTTATGCAGAAAAAGCATTATTAGCAGGTAATGAAGCTGATGCTAGAGCATTTTTAGAGAAAAAATCAGAATTAAGTAAAAAATTATCGTCACTTCAACAAACTTACGATATAGCAAAAGAAAATTCAACTAAGATGAGAGCAATGCATGACAAAATAGTTAAAGACATAGCTGAATTAAATTCAAGAAGAGATCAATTAAAGGCTAAAATGGCAGTAGCTGAGACTCAAGAAAAATTAAATAAAATAGGCTCTAGTGTAGATGGAGCTATGGGAAATATGTCTAAATTCGATGAAATGGAAGCTAAAATAAATAAAAAATTAGACACAGCAAATGCCATGGCAGAGCTAAATTCTTCTAAGGATAGCGATAATATAGATGATTTAATGGCTAAATACGATACACAAGCTAATGGGGCATCTTCAGAAACAGATGATGAATTAGCTGCATTAAAGGCTAAATTAGGTTTACAATAAATATTTTGGAATTTAATTAAAGGCATTTAATATTAGAAGGGGAGATTTATGGAGAGTGTAAAAACATATTATTGCACAAATTGTGGGGCAGTGATGGAATTTGATGTTTCATCACAAAATTTAAAATGTCCAAGCTGTGGCAATGAAATTGAAATAAAAAATGATAAAAGTAAAGTGGTAGAACACCAACTGACAAGAAAAGCAATAAATTCTATAAAAGCAGAAGAAAAAAAATCTACTAGTATGGAATGTGAGGGCTGTGGTGCTATTGTAGAGGTAGATTCTACAAGTACTGCAACAACATGTCCATATTGTGGATCAAATTATGTATTGGCTAAAAAGCAAATGGATGCGTTGATTCCAGATGGAGTAGTACCGTTTAGAATAGATAAGGTAAAAATTGGGGAGATCTATCATGATTGGATAAAAAGTAGATGGCTTGCTCCAAATACATTAAAGAGCTTGTATCAAACCGATAAAATTCAAGGTATATATATGCCATTTTGGACCTTTGATGCAGATGTAGATGCTTCATACCAAGCTATGGGTGGAGAGGATTACGAAGTCACTTATGAAGATGATGATGGAAATACTCACACAGAAATAAAAACTAGATGGTATCCTACATCAGGACATGTACATAATTTCTTTGATGATGTACTTATTAGAGCATCAGATAAATTAAAATCAAATTTGTTAAATTCTATGGTTTATAATACTCAAAATATATCTTCTTTTTCACCTGATTATATGTCTGGATATTGCTCTGAGGTATATACTGTAGATTTAGAAGATGCTCATAGAGAAGCAATAAATAAAATGGAAAATGAAATGAGAAGCTTATGCGAAAGTGATGTGCTTAGAAGATATGACAGAGTAAGAGGCTTATCTATGGATTCATATTACCAAAATGAAACTTATAAGCATGTATTACTACCTGTTTATTCGACAGCTTATTATTATAATGGCAAGGAATATCATGTTTTAATAAATGGTCAATCAGGTGTAATAGTAGGTGAGTATCCTAAGAGTGCATTTAAAATAGCTGCTATAGTTGTAGCAATACTTGTTATAATAGCTTTAATTTGGTATTTCATGAATTCATAGAAAATAGGAGGCATAATATGGGACTTTTTAGTGGACAACTGGCAAATGTAGTAGAATGGGAACAGTATAGAGACGACATGATTTTTTGGAAATGGGATAATAAAGAAATTAAAAAAGGAAGTAACTTAATTATTAGACCAGGACAAGATGCAATATTTATGTTTAATGGAAAAG
>NZ_JALEXO010000313.1 GCF_022780145.1 Intestinibacter sp. | reverse complement strand
TATTACATATCTATGGTTTGAACCAAATATTTTTCTAACTACATGTGGTGCGATTAAATCCACAAATCCAATAGTCCCACTAAGCGATACAGCTCCTCCTGTTAAAACAGCTGAAAATATAAAAAGCTTAGTCTTAACCTTTGATGTCTCTACTCCTACTGATTTAGCTTGCTCTTCTCCAAATGTAAGTATATCCATTTCTTTAGTATACATAAGTATACCTATCATCCCTATTAAACAAAATGGCATGATAAGTCCAACATACGTCCATCCCCTCATAGCAAAACTACCCATTTGCCATAAAGTTATACTCTTTAAATCCTCTGAAAACATTGCAGTAAGCGTTGTAAGTAAAGCATTTACAAATAAAGAAAAAACCATACCAGCCAATATTATAGTATTATTAGACATAGTTCTATCTATTTTATTAGAAAATACTATCACTATATAAACTGTAAAAAGACCAAATATAAATCCCACTATCGGAAGTGTGAAGCTTCCCACAAATGGAATAGAAAATCCTGTTACTATTACAAGTCCTGCACCTAAAGACGCCCCTGATGATACCCCTAATGTAAATGGTGATGCCAATTGATTTTTAAGTATTGATTGAACAACTGCACCACTTGCAGCTAAACACCCACCAACTAAAAATGCCAATAAAACCCTAGGTAATCTAATTTTCCAAATAATCGATACATCCTTAGCTAATATCCCCTCTCTAAGAGGTATACCTAAAGCTTTATTTGCAATTATAGATATAGTATCTAACATACTTATATTGGAGCTTCCTATAGAAGCCCCAATATAAATCAATATAAATACTATAAATATGCTGATTATACTCTTTTGTCTATTTGTCACCGTATTCATCTGGATATATAGCCTTTGCCATTTCTTTTAAAGCTTTTATTACATTAGGTGTTGGTCTTGAAGATGAATTTGTATCTATAGAGTATACTGCTTTTTCTTTAACTGCAGTTATATTTTCCCATCCATCTCTATTCATTATTTCATCGATTGGATTGTCTATGTAGTTTACATTAGTAAGTATAACGTCTGGATTTGCATCTATTACTGATTCTGAGCTTGGAGATATCCAAGATTCTTGATCTTTGAATATATTTTCAGCTCCTACTATTTCTATAATTTCATTTAAGAATGTTGAATTACCGAAGCTGTATAGGTTTGGTGCTGGACCAATTTCAAAATAAACCTTCTTTTTATCTTTTATTTTGCTACCTATTTCCTTTACTTCTTCAACATCTGACTTCATAGAAGATACTATTTCTTCACCCTTATCACTTACATCAAATAAATCTGCTAAAAATGTGATATCTTCATATATACCGTCTATACTGTTGCTACTTGGTATGTATACAACACATATCCCAGCATCTTTGACAGCTTTATAAGGATCTTCTGATGAACCACTGTATTCTGTTGCTACTATTATATCTGGATCTAGTTCTATGATTTTTTCAGCATCTGGAGTATTAAAATCCATTAATTTTGTATCTTTACTTAATCCCTCAACATCTGCTGAATATTCATCTGCTGCTATAATCTTATCAGCTAATCCTAATGCTACTAAGTTTTCTGTATTAGCTGGTGCAGTAGATATAATTGTTTCAATTTTATTTGGAACTTCTACCTCATTTCCTTGTCTGTCTGTTATTTTTCTGTCCCCGCCATCGCCGTTATTGCATCCAACTGCTAAAAACATTGTCAAACACAATAAAATAGATAAAATTTTCTTTTTCACTTAAAAATCCTCCTTTTTAAATTTGACTTCTTTTTTGTTTTAATTTATAAAATAAAAAAACTAACACAAGGTTAGTTTATATTTTAAAATAAAACAAATTTCCTCACCCCGAAGATTTTATATTTTGTATATTAGGCAGGTCTCCTGGCTTAGCTTCATCCTATTAACTCGCCTTCCCATGATTAAATCACAGTGGCTAAATTGAGCAACAGTCTACATTACAGTAACGGGGGCTGCAGAGGATTTTAACCTCTTTCCCTATTAATCTATATAGAACCTATATACATAATACTTATTTAGTTATAGGGTTATTATACCATACTTTTATTATTTATCAGTAGAGTTATTTTGTTAAAAATAACTCTTTAAGTACAACTTAATTGTTTAAAATTCATCTTATTTTTTATTTCTCCTCATAAAAAGATACATTTTTTATTACTATATCAAAAGTTCCGTTTTCGTTCTTTCTGACGCTGTATTTCATAGGGTCTTCAAAATCTGATAAATTTCCTTTTATATCAAATCCATTGTCTGTTTTTATACTTCTCTTTTTAAGCTTCTTTTCAACCCATTTTTTATCGATTGAGAAGTTTTCAGTAAGTCCTTTGTCCTCCATATGTTCTTTGAAGCTTTCTTTTAGCTCTTGGTCTATTATGTTATTTTGGATAAATTCATCTACATCTATTTCAGCCTTTTCCTTCAAAGTGTAATTTAACATACTTCTTATGTCCTCTGCTTTTTTCATATCATCCGAAATCGCATTTGTAATCCAGTTTTCAGCTGTAGTTTTAAATACCTTTGTTTTGTATTTGCTGTCTTCTACTTTTTTTGCATTTAAGAAATCTGCCACAAATTTTGTCTCTATTTGTTCCTTTTCAGCGTCTTTATCTAGTAATTTTAGGTGGTATTCATCGTTAATTCCGCTTAAGCCCACTAGAGCACATTGTTTTTGTCGTCCTGTCTCTGGTATTCCAATTTCATTTGATACTATTTGTATATTAAATTTATCTTCTATATACTCAATAGAATGTGTATACGATTTTTTATATTCTAGCTTGATTATAGCTACGTTTTTTTCGTCCTTTACACTGTATAAGCAAATCGCCAAATCACAAGAATCCATTTCTTCACCAGATTTCATAACATCAAATAAATAAGCCGCTATTTCCTTTGAATTTTGTAAAAATGTATCTTCGTCATAAATTATTTGTTCACAACAATTTTTAACTATGTTGTTGTTGTAATCGTTGAATTCTGCCTTTCTTAAATCGTCGTCCTTTGAAACTCTATTTATAATTTTTTGGAAAAACTTATCTACTTCTAAACTATTTCTACATTCGTAATCGTTTAATATTGGACTATCGTTATTTTTATCTAAAACATGTACTATAGATTTATGTATAATCATCTTAATATCTCCTTATTTCTATCTCAATTTTTCAATTAATTCCTTCATATCTCGAGGTATATCTGTCTTAAATTCTAAAATTTCTTTAGTTCTAGGCTGTTTAAATTTTAAACTATACGCATGCAACGCCTGTCTATTTATTAAATTCTCGTCTAAAGAACCGTATAATTCATCTCCTATAATAGGATGTCCTATATGCGACATATGAACTCTTATTTGGTGAGTTCTACCTGTTTCAAGTTTAACCTCTAAAACTGTAGCATCCTTTAATCTCTCAATTACCTTGTAATGGGTAATCGACTCCTGTCCTCTAGGGTCTACAACCCTCTTCACACTATCATCTGTAGGTCTGTAAATAGGCTCATTTATAGTATCTCTGTCCTTTTCTACGATGCCCTTTACTATTGTTATGTATTTTTTGTCAAAGCCTTCCTCCTTCATCTCGCTAGACAATACATGCTGAGCAAATGGATTCTTTGCAACTATAACAAGACCTGATGTATTCATATCGAGTCTATTTACAAATCTTATTTTTACAGCCTCTCCTTTTTTGACTATGTAATCTGTAACTCCATTCGCCATAGTATTTTCAAAATGACTCTTTGTAGGATGGACTACCATAAATGGAGGTTTATTTACAACAATTAAGTCAAAATCATCGTAAACTATATCTAAATTTAAATCTTGAGGTTTAAAATTTGCCATATCCTCTTGTATACTGACTTCTATTAAATCTCCTTTTTTAACCTTTTTATCTAATTTTTTAAAATTCTTATTTACATTTACTGTTTTAAATCGCTTTAATTTAGATACATATCTAACTGAAAAGTTTAATTTATCCAATAAAACCTCTCTCAATGTCAAATTATCGTCTTCATTTATATACGATATAAGATTATATGTCTGATCTTCTTTTTTGAACAAATTTTCACCTACTTCCTTTATTATTTAACATATATATTTTACACTAATTTTTTAATATAATGAACAAAAAAGATTAACCATAAATTACCAAGGTCCTTGTCGATAATATATTTATTCTCTAGAGTCTAAAAAAGGAGTTCTCCTATATAGCTTGACTATTGAAAACTCCTTTTTATTGTTTTAATAATTTTATTTAATTTAATGCATTATAAATTATTCTGATAAAGTTTCATCATATCCCTTGCATACGTCTACCCATTTTTCACATTTTGAGTATTTTTCCATTTCGTCGCAAGTTAATTCTATAGCTGAATTACTGCTTCCACAAGCCGGGAACACTGTACTGAAACGTTTCATAGAAACATCTAAATATACCTTTACTCCATCGTTTGCTATTGCGAATGGGCACACACCACCTATAGCATGACCTATGTATTCTATAACTTCATCTGGAGTAAGCATTTTTGCTTTTGTTGAAAATTCTGCTTTGTATTTTTTGTTATCAATCTTAGCATCCCCTGCAACTACTATTAATATAGCATTATCTCCTGCTTTATTTTTGAAAGATAGAGTCTTAGCTATTCTAGCTGGTATAACATGTGCTGCTTCAGCTGCTAATTCAACTGTTGCACTTGATTGATCAAACTCTAAGATATCATCTTCTCTTCCATATTCTGCAAAGTATGCTCTAACTTTTTCTATCGACATTTTTTACACCCCTATAAATTAATCTTTTCCATATAGTATAACATAAATTTTTACAATTCATACATAATCATGAAAAATATTATATTTATAATATTAATTCTAAACAGTTATAGTTAATAACAATCTGTGTTATAATACTTGTTATAAAGAGGTGGGATAATGGAAAGAATTATTACAATTAGCTCAAATAATCTACCAAAATCTAT